>DASZFO010000311.1 GCA_035939775.1 Pirellulales bacterium
TAACGTCATGCTGACCGGCTATAAGGGCCAGCTCAAACTCAAGGACTGGACCTTCGCGATCGCCAAGCGGTCAACGATGCGCAAAGCGCGAATCGCTCTGGCGCGCCGCCTTGGGATCATCATGCGCGCGATGCTGCGAGACGGGACAGAGTTCGCATCGGCCTAAGCCCCGCAATCCAAAAGACAGGAGGCCGAATCCAGCTCCCAGGAGGAGCGACGCCCCAGGGAGGGAGTAGACGACGGCGCGGATTTCGTAGCCACGCGGTCAACCGGTGGCCGACTGCGATTTCAACCAAGCGGCCTGCACCCAGCTCACCCCATCAAGTGCGGAACGAGCACGCAAAGAACGCAGGCACCCGAAAGCGTCGACATCCGGAAGAGTCTCCCGCCCTTGACCCACCAGAGAACGATACCGCCCCACGATCGTCGCTGACCAGCGAAAGCGCAGCCTAAAACCTCATACGATTTGGCAAATTACATCGAATATTTCAGTAACGTCAAGTTAATTGTGTCACATTTTTGTCAAAATGATGGACGAGGTCTATGTAAAAATTGAGGACCGAATGATTCAATCCGGCGGATATTGGCAGTACAGCTTTCAGACGTCTATAAAATAACGCCGCTCTGCGAATAAAGGAGTTTTTTGGGCACGCTACAATTCACGCGCGAGCGCTGAATTGTAACAAGCTATCACTTCTTTGGCTTGTAATCTGATTCCGGAGGAAAAATGACTGATCCGATCACCGCGCTGCACTACACGGCCAACGGAAATTTCCTCAATGGCGTCTATGCTCCGAGAGCTGATGGCTTCAACCTGGCGGACGTCGGCTCGGTTTCGGAACTCAATGCGCTGCCTCCCGGCGTCAAGGGCCTCGTTTACCTTGGTCTCACCAACGGAGCCGACGCTAATTTTCAAGCCACCGTCAGCGCCTTCATCGGCAATCCGAACCTTTATGGCTTCTACATTGCTGATGAGCCTGGGCCCGGTCTCGCGGCCAACCTGAAGGCCGAGTCGGATTGGATTCACGCCAACGTTCCAGGCGCCAAGACGTTCATGGTCGAACAGAACATGAGCGCCGACACCAGCCCGACCTTTATTTACTCTCCCGCCAACACAGGCATTGACCTCTTCGGTCTCGATCCTTATCCGTCCAATATCAATGTCCCGAACAATTACGACCTCAATATCATTCCGGCAGCTGTGAGCGCGGCTGAAACTGCTGGGGTGCCGCTGGCGGATATTGTTCCTGTCTATCAAGCGTTCGGCGGCGGAGGCTACGCATCCTGGATCGTGCCGACGCCTGCGCAGGAGCAGCAGATTCTATCGACGTGGGGCGCGTCCGTCCCATCCCCAGCGTTCGACTATGCCTATAGCTGGGGCGTTCAGTCTTCAGACACGGCGCTCAGTACCGATCCGGGCCTTCAGACTGTCTTCGCCGCCCACAACGCAGGCACGACGCCGCCGCCGCCACCTCCGGCGCCGACTGTCGCCATTACGAGCACGGGCGGGACGGTCAGCAGCGCGAGCCAGACCGTAGCCGGTACGGTTGACGTGGCAGATGCCGGCTCGACGGTGACCGTCCTCGACGGAACCACCTCGATCGGCACAGCGGTGGTTGCGACCAACGGAGGCTGGTCGACGAGCGTCACCCTAACCAATCAGGGCGCGAACGTACTGACCGCGACCGACACCAATGCCGGTGGAACCGGAACTTCGGCTCCCGTAGCCTATACGCTCAACTCCACCAGTGGAGGCGGCGGCAGCAACGGCGTTCCCGCTTACAAGCACATCGTCGTCGTCGTCGAAGAGAACCACAATTACGACGAGATCGCCGGCAACTCGCAAGCGCCATACATCAACAGCCTCATGGCGACTGGAGCGAACCTGACCAATTACGATGCGATATCGCACCCGAGCCAGCCGAATTATTACGCCCTTTACGCCGGCAGCACGTTTGGCACGGCAGACGATAATCCACACAGCGAACCTGACCCAACCATAAATACGGTGTTGAAGGGCGCAGGCCTGACTTTCACTGGATACGTCGATCAAGTTGGCGGAAGCGATTTCAACCATGATCCTTGGGTCTCGTTTCCGGAAGGAACTTCGGTTCAAACGGACATCACGTCGACTTTCCCTGCTTTGTTCCCGAACGGGGATTATTCCAGCCTTCCCTCGGTTTCGTATGTGATCCCTGGCATCAACAACGACATGCACAACGGGACCATCGCGCAAGGCGACACGTGGCTCCAACAGAATCTTGGGGCTTACGCGCAATGGGCAAAGGCGAACGACTCTCTCTTGGCGGTCGTTTGGGACGAGAACGATAACGAATCAGTCAATCAAGTCCCGGCCATTTTATATGGTGCGAACGTCGTGCCTGGAAATTATAATACGCCGTACAATCACTACAATCTTCTGGCGACGATTGCTGACTCGTTCGGCCTGACCGGGCCCAACAATGCGGCGACGGCAGCGCCTATCAACGTTTTCGGCGCGACCCCTCCACCTCCACCGCCAGCGCCACCGTTTATCGCGAGTCCAGCCGATGGCTCGACCGACACGACTACGGCCACTCCGACGATCTCTGGAACAGGCGTTGTTGGCGATGTCGTCTCGTTGTCGATCGACGGAGGCGCGCCGGTCGTGGTTACAGTGCAGCCAGGAGGCAGCTGGAGCTATGCCTTGACCAGTCCGCTCGGCAATGGGAGCCACACTCTGTCGGCTACCCAGGCCGCCTCTGGAGGCCCAAGCTCGACCGCTGCCCCCGACGCCTTCACGGTCAATATCGCGCCGCCGCCCCCGGCCGCACCTGTCATCACTAATCCGGCCAACGGATCGACGGACACTACCACTTCCGAGCCTACGATCTCTGGAACCGGCATCGTTGGAGACGTAGTCTCGCTGTCGATCGATGGCGCGACGCCAGTAACCACGACGGTGCAGTCAGGAGGCGACTGGAGCTACGCTCTGACCTCGCCTTTGAGCAACGCCAGCCACACGGTCACCGCGACGCAGGCTGCCGCGGGCGGCCCCAGTTCAGCGGCTGTCGCGGACACATTCACCGTCAATATCTCAGCGCCGCCGCTTCCGCCGCCAGCGCCTACCGTTGTCAGTCCGGTTAGCGGCAGCGTCGACACGACCACGACCAAGCCGATCATCTCTGGAGACGGCGTTATCGGCGACACGGTCACCGTCTCGA
>DASZFO010000312.1 GCA_035939775.1 Pirellulales bacterium
CCATCATCGGGTAAATCACGACGTCGATTAATTTGATGCCGATAAAGGGCAGGATCACGCCGCCGAGACCCCAAATCAGCAGGTTCTTTCGCAGCAGCGCATCGGCCCCCAGCGGTTGATACTTGACCCCTCGCAGCGCCACCGGAATCAAGGCCGGGATGATCAAGGCGTTAAAGATCACTGCCGACAGGATGGCCGAGGTCGGCGTATGCAGATACATGATGTCGATCTTCTTCAGCCACGGCAGCGTGCCGGCGAACAGCGCCGGGATAATGGCGAAATACTTTGCCACGTCGTTGGCGATCGAGAAGGTCGTCAGCGCGCCGCGAGTCATCAGAAGTTGCTTGCCGATTTCCACCACCTCGATCAGCTTCGTCGGGTCGCTGTCGAGATCGACCATGTTGGCCGCTTCTTTCGCCGCCTGCGTGCCGGCATTCATGGCCAGGGCGACGTCGGCCTGAGCGAGCGCCGGAGCGTCGTTCGTGCCGTCCCCCATCATGGCGACGAGCTTTCCCTCAGCCTGCTGTTTGCGCAGGTATTCGAGCTTCGTTTCCGGAGTCGCTTGGGCAACGAAATCGTCAACTCCCGCTCGCTTGGCGATCGTGGCCGCGGTGAGCGGATTGTCGCCGGTGATCATGACAGTCCGTAGCCCCATCTTCCGCAGCCGCTCAAACCGCTGTTCCATGGCCGGCTTCAATATGTCTTCGAGCACGACGATGCCCTTGATCTGATTTCCCTCGCAGACGGCCAGCGGAGTGGCGCCTTCGGATGCAATGCGCTCAACCACTTTCGTCATTTCCGTCGGCACCATGCCGCGCTCCGCTTGGACAAACTTCGCGATCGCGTCGGGCGCTCCTTTGCGAATCCGCCGACCGTCGTCGAAATCGACGCCGCTCATCCGCGTTTGCGCGGAAAACGCGACGAACTTGGCGCTGGAAGGCGTGTCGGCGTGACCTTTGGATTGCCCCTCGTAGAGCTTGACGATGCTCTTTCCCTCGGGCGTCTCGTCGGCGGCCGAAGCCAGCGCCGCCAACCGGCCCAGTTCTTCGCTCGAGTGATTGCCGATCGCCAAGAACTGCGTTGCATGGCGATTGCCGACCGTGATCGTTCCGGTCTTGTCCAGAAGCACGATATCCACGTCGCCGGCCAACTCGACCGCCTTGCCGCTCTTGGCGATGATATTCGCTTGCAACGCCCGCTCCATGCCGGCGATGCCGATCGCGGCCAGGAGCGCACCGATGGTCGTGGGAATGAGGCAGACCAGCAGGGCGACCAACGTCGGCACATCGGTTCCAAGACTGTGCAATGCATCCGAAAGCCCGAGGTAGCTCGTCATGTATTGCTCGGCTTGCAGCGCCATCGGCCATAGCGGGATGACCACGATCAGGAAAATTAGCGTCAAGGCGGAGAGTGCCAAAGTGAGCGCGATCTCGTTTGGACTGCGTTGCCGAATGGCCCCTTCCACTAACGCGATCATCCGATCCAGAAACGATTCGCCGGCGCCGCTGGTGATGCGAACAATGATCCGGTCGGAGATGACCGTCGTGCCACCTGTGACACCCGAGCGGTCGCCGCCCGATTCACGAATGACGGGGGCCGATTCGCCGGTGATCGCGGATTCGTCGATCGACGCGATTCCTTCGATGATCTCGCCGTCGCCGGGAATAACCTGCCCGGCTTCAATGACGACCCGGTCGCCGGTCCGCAGTTCCATCGACGAAACCTCTTCGATGCCTTCGCCTGCGCGAAGACGATAGGCCGTCGTATCGCGGCGGGTTCGGCGCAACGACTCGGCCTGCGCCCTTCCGCGCGCCTCGGCCAATGCGGTGGCGAAGTTGGCGAACAGCACCGTCAGAAAGAGCCAGATGTCAAGCACGATGAAATACATCGCAGCCGTGATTCCCTGTTCCACCCACTTTTCAATGAGAAACGCGAGCGTCAGAAACGCCCCGACCTCGACCACGAACATCACTGGGTTCTTCCACTGGATGTCCGGGCGGAGCATGACGAACGATTGCTTCAGCGCGGCCCAGCCCGTTTCGGCGGTGAGCAGCGGACGCCGCCGAGCGCGGCGCGGCAGGCCCGGGTCTTGTTGAAACGAAGGGGCAGTCGCCATCGATCCGGTAGGCATAGCTTTCGCCATGGAGAGCACTCCTTAGAGCGTCGAACGCAATGAAGAATGGATTTGCATGACTCGTCTTCAAACCTCGGCGATCAGCCGCCGAAGGGAATCGGTCCCAAGTGTTCGGCCAGCGGCCCGAGCGCTGCGATCGGCAGGAACAGCAGCGCGCCGACGATTAGGATCACGCCACACAACATGAAACCGAAAGTTGGCGTGTCGTCGCGCAAAGTTCCGAGGCCAAAGGGGGCCGACTTTTTCGACCCGAGGTAAGCCGCCATCGCAATCGGCGCGATGATCGGCAGGAATCGGCTGATGATGATCACTAGCCCCGTTGCGATATCGAACTGGACCGCAGTGGGCGACGGATTCGTGTTGTCGTTCGCCCCGTAGGTAACGCCGAGTCCGTCGAATGCCGAACCGTTGTTGGCGGATGCGGACGAGAACTGATACATGATCTGCGAGAATCCGTGCGGCCCCGGATTGCTCGTGGCCTTCTGACCCCAGCTTGTCGCGGCGAACAGGCCTGTCGGTCCGAGGATCATGATCGGATGGACCAGCAGGGCAATCAGGGCCAGCGCTACCTCGCGGCGGTCGATCTTCTTGCCCAAGTATTCGGGCGTTCGTCCGACCATCTGGCCGGCGACGAAAATGCCGACGATGATGTAGAGCAGCATGTTGATCATGCCGACCCCCTTGCCGCCGAAGATGCAGTTGAGCCACATCCCCACCATCGGTGACAGCGCCGCTACGGGATTGAGACTATCGTGCTCGCAGTTCACGGCGCCGTCGGTCACGTCCACCGTCAGCGCGGCGAAGGTCGCGCCGGCCGACGTGCCGAACCGCATCTCTTTGCCTTCCAGGTTTCCTAAATGCTGCTCGACGGGCAGGGCGGGAACCATGGGCACCGTCAGAGTCCGTTTCCCGCCGTCTGCTTTCGGGTCGGAGATTTCATAGTTCTGCGCGGTTTTATTGCCGGTGAACGCGGGGTTCGGCTTGAGCGTGTCGAAATAGACCGACCAGGCGATGGTCGCGATCATCAGCGTCATCATCACCGAGAAAATCACCCAGCCGTGGCGCAAGCGTCCCAGCATTCGTCCGTACATCAGCACCAGCGCGAAAGGAAAGAGCATCATGGCGATGCAGGAGAGCCAATTCGTCACCGCGGTAGGGTTTTCAAACGGATGGGCAGAATTCATTCCGAAGAACCCGCCGCCGTTTGTCCCGAGTTGCTTCATGGGAACGAAGGCCGCTAGCGGACCTACCACAATCGTTTGCGGTTTGGCTTCTCCCTTGTCGGTCGTGCCCATGGCGCCTGGCTCAAGCGTCGAGACGGTCTTGGCGCAATCGTAGGTCATCGGGCTGCCTTGTTGCAGAAACACGACGCCGAGGAGCAGCGAAACAGGCAAAAACATATACATGACGACCCGCCACATATCGACGAAGAAATTGCCGACGTGCGGATCGCTGCGGAAAGCTCGAATGATGGCCGTCAGACCGCAAAAACCGATCGATGCGGACAGGAAAAAATTTGCGAGGCAAAAAAAGATCTGGCTAAAGTTGGAAAAATGTTGATCCCCGGAATAGTGCTGGAGATCCGTATTCGTCATGAACGAGACGACGCTGTGAAAGATTGTCGTGGGCTCGAGCATGCCACGATTCAAGGTGTTAAGCGGCATGAACGGCTGGAGCGACAAGACCGCGAAGCCGAAGAGAAACAGCACCGTGTTGAAGATCAGCATCGACGCGGTGTATTGAATCCAATTCTGCGGGCCGCTGTTCAGCCGGGATTCGAACCAGCGAAGAACTCCCGGCGCGCGGTACTTCCCGTTCATGATCCACGCCAGGTAGCGGCTCAGCGGGACCGCGAGAATCGTGGTCGCGATCAGAATCGAAATGGGAAGGGTCCACATCGTCCGAACTCCTGTTGGTTGGGGGAAATCCGCCTGGAAATCAGAACCACTCGGGGCGGATCATCGCCACCCACAAGTAAATGAACAGAAACAGGGCAATTCCGGCCGTGACATAAATGAGCATGGTTCGTCGCCTTAAATGTGTTCGCAAGCTTTCAGAAAGAGCAGACACACTCCCATCATCACGACCCCCAACGCAAACATGGCTGGGAGCCAAATCGCAAGGTCCATTGGTAAACTCCTTGGAGCGCAGCGGGATCGAAGTGATCGAAACGAACACCGAATTAACGCAACGCGCGTGCCGCGAATTCGCCTTTCGTCTAAGTCGCGAGGCGCACGAGCGTTACTCAAGAAAATCGCCACGCAGGCGATCCGCGAGAAGCGTGCAATCTGCAAGGGCCGCTTTGCGGCTTGCAATCCGAGAGACCGGAATCAAGGTTCGGCGCACGAACTCGGCAAATGCGGCGACGCTGCGGCCACTCAATCGAGTCCCGAGTTTCTAAGCACATCGGGAATGTGCGTTCTGCAATCGCATCCTTGTGAAGTGCAACAGCGCGGACGGCCGACTGATCACGGGGATTCGCTCTAAAGCACCACGCCGGTGGGTGTTCCGTCGCGGTCGCGCGAATGGCGCACTCGTTGCATAGAGCTTAGTAGCGCCGGGACCGTGGTTCGCGGACAACAAAACCATCCCCCGCCGCGAGCCGAGCCGATTCGACTCCCCATCTCTTGACGGTCTCGCGCTAAGGAGAGAAATCCAATATGGTTGCCCAAGACTACGCCCCGACGCAAACTAGGCCCGCAGTTCCGATCAGCGGAATTCGCTTTGGCGACGATCGAGCGTTTTGCCAACGGATCAACCAGGCGCTCGAAGAAGCCGGTTTCGATGCCTGGCTGGACGACGTCTGCCGACCATACTACGCGGACGCCGTGGGTCCGTCGTCGCTTTCCATCGGCCTGTTTTTCCGTCTGATCCTGATCGCCTACTTGAAAGAAAACGGTTATCCGGGCGGCCCCGGATCGAGAGCACAAGCGCAGAGTTCACCGATTGAATTGCTGGGCGTGTCGAACATGCTGCCCGCGCGCGAGGGCACGAATCCCACGAGCGCGATCTATCGCTTACCGCTTGAAGTCCATCGAAAGGTGTTTGCCCGCGCGCTCGGGATCATCGCGAACAAGGGCCTGCTCGAGCGCGACGCCGCCAAGCCGAATCTGGCAGGCACGAAACGCCGGGTTGTCCTCAGCGGTCTCGTTCACAAGGAGACGGGCGACGATTGGACGGCCGAAGTTTAGAGAGCCGCAGAAAAGTATTCTCCGAGCAGTCGACCATCGCTTGCTCAATCTCCGCTGATGAGCAAGGCCGCTGCCGCCCAGCACACGCGAATCGGCGGATTGCACGACGCGATCCGCTACGGGCCGGCCTCGCGTCCTCTCGGGGCCAAGTTGCAGGGCTTCCCGCTGGTTTCTCCGTCGTCGCTCCAAACAAGGCAGTCACCAGTCTGTTGCGAGCGATGCCGGGACGGTACATTAACCGTGGCCGAGTTTGGTGGCCGACGATTGGCGACTTCTGAACGGCGTTTCGCGAGCGAACTATGCAACTCGGATTCGTTAGTGCGATTGTGCCTGATCTGTCGCTTGAGCAGGTCGCTGATTTGGCGGTGGCGCAACGGTATGATTGCGTCGAGTTGATGTGCTGGCCGACGGGTAAGGCCGAACGGAGATACGCCGGGGTGACGCATGTCGATGTGAGCGAATTCGCGCCGGTCGATGCCGCGCGCGTTCGCAACGTAATGGTCCAGCGGGGCGTCGCGATCAGCGGGCTGGGCTATTATCCTAATCCGCTCTCTGCCGATCGGGCTGAATCGGAGCGAGCGGTCGAGCATTTGCGGAAGGTGATTGCCGCGGCGGCGCTGTTGGAAGTCGGCGTCGTGAACACGTTCGTGGGCCGCGATCCGCGGAAGTCTGTCGACGAAAACTGGCCGCGGTTTTTGGAGGTCTGGCCGCCGCTGGTGCGATTGGCCGAAGAGCGCGGCGTGCGGATCGGGATCGAGAATTGCCCGATGTATTTCACGGGCGACGAATGGCCATCGGGAAAGAACCTGGCGGTCTCGCCGGCGATTTGGCGGCGGATGTTTGCAGCGATCCCGAGCGCCAGTTTCGGCTTGAACTACGACCCATCGCACATGGTCTGGCAGCAGATGGATTACCTCAAGCCGATTCGTGAGTTTGCCGACCGCCTGGTCCACGTGCATGCCAAAGACGTTCGGGTGGATCGCGAGCGAATCGACGACGTCGGAATTCTCGCCACTCCGCACGAATATCATCGGCCGAAGCTCCCCGGCCTGGGCGATATCGACTGGGGCCGATTCTTCTCCGTGCTCGGCGACTCCGGCTATAATGGCCCGGTTTGCGTTGAAGTCGAGGATAGGGCCTACGAGCAAACGCCCGAGCGCCGCGTCGCCGCGCTACGGCAAACTGCAACGTATCTGCGGAATTTCTTGCGATAGCGATGGTCCAAGTAAGTCCGGCTTGCCGAGCCGGACCGGTCCCGCCCGGCAGGCGGGACCTACCCCGATTTAGGCCGCCACCCGATTTTAAGGCATTTGACAGGAACGAACCCGATGAATCCAACCTTTCGCGACCTGGCGAAGATGATCGACCACTCGCTGCTGCATCCCACGATGACCGACGAGCAAATCAAGGCCGGCTGCCTGCTGGCCCGAGAGTTCGACGTGGCGAGCGCGTGCGTCAAACCGTATAGCGTGCCTCAGGCCGCCGAACTGCTCGCCGGCACGGAGGTGCTGGTCTGCGCGGTGGCCGGCTTCCCACATGGAAACAGCCACACCGATCTCAAGCTCGCCGAAGCCGAGTGGGCGATCATCGAAGGGGCGGCCGAGATCGACATTGTTGTCAATATCGGCAAGGTGCTCGGTGGACAGTGGAATGAGGTGTCGGCTGAACTCAAAGCGATCAACGAGGCCTGCGTCGACCGCGGGGTGCGTCTGAAAGTGATCTTCGAGAACGATTACTTGCTTGACTCGCACATCATTCGGCTCTGCGAAATTTGCTCCGAGCACCAGGTCGCCTTCGTGAAAACCTCGACCGGCTACGGCTTCGTCAAGCAGCCGGACGGCTCATACAACTACAAAGGCGCGACGGAGCACCATCTGCGGCTGATGCGCGAGCACTCGGCCAAATCCGTGCAAATCAAAGCGGCGGGCGGCATTCGCACTCTGGACGAATTGCTTCGCTGCCGCGCCGCGGGGGCCACTCGAATCGGCGCGAGCGCCACCGAATCGATCCTCCGCGAAGCCATCGCCCGCGGCTACGGCCCGGTGCCCGAATCGCTCCGCGGAGTAGCGATTCCGGCCGCGTCTCCAACGGCCGGATATTGAGTGCAACTCGTTAGAAGCAGTGCTCCATCCGGATGAAGGCGCCGTCGAACGACAGGATGTTCCCCGAGCCGGCTAGCGGATTGATCATACTGCACGTGGTGCAGCCGCCCGTGTTGGCGGTGCTGCCGACCGCGTCGGTGAATGCTTCGACCATCCAGCCGCTGGTGATTGTCGTGCGGCAGGTGGGCCGCCAACTGATGCCGAGCGACAATTCTGCATTCGGCACGGCGCGGGTCAGGTCGTTCTCCTGCGTCGTGACGGTGTTCTGCAAGATGCCGGGAGTCGTCTCCCGGAACGCGCTGCGGTAATGGCCGACGAGCAAGCCCGCGTCGGCATTGAAGAACAGACCAAAATTGCTCCCCCACAGATTCCGCAGGGCTTGAAAATCGACCCGCGGCCCGGCGCCCACGAACGTCGAGCTGAGATTGACGGTTTCAACCGGATCGAATTCGTCGATCGTGCGCCCGATGTCGGCAATCCTGACGCCAAATCCCCATTGCACATCCCATCCGGCGCCGCAACAACCCGGTAGATCGAGGTGTTGCAGATAATCGATGTCGTAGAGATTGAGCAGCAGATGGCTCGTGGCGACGACCGATTCGCCGGCGTCGCTGATTTGCGTTCCCCCGAGACCCGTGAACGCGACGCCGCTGCCGCTGGCGAAGCCGCCGTCGGCAGTGCCCGACACGTTCGCATCTCCTTGGATGTGAGTGTAGGCAAATCGCAATTCACCGCAGCCGACGTGCCGGCCCACGAAGAATCGCATGTCGCTGTCGTAATCGTAGTTGAAGTCGATTGCCCGATCATCCGTCGTCACGGCGCCGTTGACGCCGGTGGTGGTCGTGGCGGTCAATTGGTGCATGGCCAGATCGTTGCCGAAATGCGGCCGCAAATAGAGATAGTCAAGGCCGCCGCACCAGACAGGGCAATCGCAGCAGGACTCGCATGCCCCGCAGCTTTCGCCCGGACTCGTTTCCACGCCGGACTCGGGAGGAGCGGCCGGCGGCGCCACGGGCTTTCTCAGCGTTTCGGGGCTCTCGCCCTCGGCGGCGTAATGCGCCGTCAGTTGAGAATCGCGGCGAGCGACGCTTCCCGAGCGCGGCTGAGATTGCGCGGTTTGCGGTTTGCGGCGAACGCTGGCAGCGGGTTGCTGTCCCGTTATTGTTGACTGATCGCTCTGGAGATCGGGAGTGCCCGTGAAAGTCTTTTGGGCCGGTTTGGCCGCCGGTTTCTTAGCCGGCTTTTTGGGCGGGTACGTGGCCGAGCGGCTAGGATTGGAATCGGCGGGATTTGCGTCCGCATCGCGCGGATCGGCCAGACGGACGGCGGACTCATCAGCCCGCTGCGGCGTCTCTTCGGTCGCGGATACCAACTGGACGCGCGAGGTCGAATCATCGGGCCAATAGGTTTGCGGATCGGCGGCCCGGGCGATAACGGCTGGCAAACCGAAACCGGCGACGAGAGCCGCGGTATAGAGTTGACGCACCATCCTGGTCATGGAATCCCCCCTTGTTCGTCGAGCGACGTCGGTTGGCGCGAAACGACCGCCCGCGCCAAATTGCCTGGAGGAGCCGGCATAGACTGTGCGTCGGACTCCCCGGCCGGAGTGAACAAACACCCCGGCTTACCAACGTATCGGCACCGTTACGACCGGCTCTTGCCGATTTTTCGATTTTTTCGGCATAGATGGAAGATTCCGCACAGGCGGCAAGAATGCCGGAGCCAGCATAGATTCGCGCAAAGCTCGCAATTGCGGTGGCGTTTGGCCGGCTGGGGCGAACCGAAGCGGGAAGAACAGGTGGGCAAACCTGAAGGAATGAAAATCGGTAAGGTCTAATCAATCCGGGGGATGCGTAAATGAAGTGTCCAATCTGAAACGGATGAACCTGAGCTTTCCTGGCGTTTCAAATCAGCTTTCCTCGAATTTCAACGTTGCCCGGCGGCGGCCCAACGGCACTTTCGCCAAACCGGCAATCCCAGCGGCAGCGACCCGAGCAACATCAGCACGACGCTCCCCGGTTCGGGAACCGGTGTGGTGCTGAACGAAGTCGATAGCACGGATGTCGAGGGCGTGCTGCAACATAGCGAGGTTACAGTAACCAGAGGAGTCATACTGGACAAAGCGGGCAAAGCGTTCGTCAAGGTTCCCGCGGGGTCGCCCGCCTGCGTTGGATCGTTGTAGCTGATCATCAGATTGGCGTTCGTGTTAATGGTCGGCGGATCTTGAAAAAAGATGTTTTCGAAGCCGGGATCCCAAGAGTGATTGGGAAAGCCCCCCATCGGCGCCAGATTCACCGCGAAGATGAGCGATTGATTGGGCGCGAGCGCCGTCGGCAGCTTGATATCGATCGATTGAGTCGAGCCACCCCAAATGTTCGTCGTAAACGGGGATTGGGGCATGGCGCCTGGCGGACTTTGCAGGACCTTCAACGCATCGAAAACACTATCCGGGTCCGTGAGCGTCATCTTGACATCGGTGATTACAGCCGTTGAGGACGTATTGGTGATGTCCAGGACCGGATTGTTGTTGGCAGTGGCCACGACCGTCGAGGATTTTTGCGACACTTGTTTGTCGACCGACGCATTGTTGGGATTCAACAGCAATGAATAGTCGGAACTCATGGTTACGCTGTATGAGATCGTTCCGGCATGCGTCGCCGATGGGACGACCGCGGCGCAAATCGCCGCGAGCGCAATGAACGCCGGCGAACCGACCGATCTGGAACGGACAGGGCTTTTTGTGTCTTGTTTTGCGTAATCGTCTATGTGCTTCATAAATTGATTCCTTCAACGTGAGGCTGGTGTGGTGTTTTTGCGTTCGGCGGCCGACATCTGCGCGACGTGGCAGACAGGGAACATCAGAATGGAAACGGCAAGTGCCGCCTTCCGCGCCCTAAGAATGCCGATCGGCCTGACCGCGACACCGCGCCATTGCACGGATGCGCATTAGATGCCCGATCGCCGAGGCTTCAGCGACGCGGGCAAATCAGCGTTGGTTCTCAAAGCCGACCGAAGCAAGTGAGCTGATTCGGGGCGGCACGATAGGACGTTGATTGCCCTCGGGTGCCTGCCGTACGGACCTCGTTCAACATTGGATTTCCAGTCGAACGGAAACCCCGAACGATGACTGCGCAGTCAAGCCGCCAAAGCCAATGGACGCGGAGCAACCGCGAAAAAAACACAGCGCTAAACCGGCCAACCGGATCGAATCGAGTTGGCTCAAGTCCGACAACACCAAGTCACAGGAAAGAGATCCTGGCGAGTCGCGCTCTGCGTTCCCGCGGCGCGGACTTGGAAATTCATGAGACTTTACCTGTTCTATTGCCGAACGCTTCACCCGGCCTGGACCTGCTACTCCGCAGTGCCTCGTTTCGGTGGGCTTAAGCTAAGGCCTATACTAAACTCTCCCTCAAAGGGCGTCAAGCATTTTGACGCCAACGCCGAAAGATTTTGGAAGATTCTTTCGGTGCAGAGACAGGTGGGAAACGGATTCTGTTCGCCGGATTTGATTCGCCCAACATCTCCCGTTTAGAATTGGCATATACCACTTTACGATAATGACTTACGGCAGACCACCGGCATTTGGACTATTCACCCCGGCGTCCGGCTGAGCGAGAAAATGGGCAGCAATAACGACATGGCAATTCCGCCAACCACCACTCCCATGACCGTGATCATGATCGGTTCGATCATGCTGGTCACGGTTCTGAGCGACGATTCGACCTCATGATCGTAATACGTGCTCACTCGCTCCAACACAATATCCAACTTACCGGTCTCTTCGCCGGTCGAGATCATCTGGACCAGCATCGGGGGGAAGAGCGGGTTGCCGGCCAGTGCCTCACAGATCTGTTTGCCGCACGTGACCTGGTCGAGCACCTGCAGCCACAGCCGTTCATAGTAGAAATTCCCCGCCACGTCGGCGCAGAGGCGAATCGCATCGAGCACGGGAACGCCGCTCGCCACCATGGTGCCCAGCGTGCGAATGCTGCGGCTGATAATCACTTTGCGCAGCATGGCCCCGCTGAGCGGAGCGTGAATCTTGAATCCGTCCCAGATTTGCTTTCCCCGCTCGGTTCGTTTCCCGAACAAGAACCCCGCCGCGAGCGCTACACAACCGGCAAGCCAGAACGGCCAGTAATCGATCAGCACGTTGGATAGGCCCATCATGAACACGGTCGAGCTGGGCAACTGAATCCCGCGGCGGTTGAAGAGCGGAGTGAATTTCGGCAGCACATACGTCAACAGGAAGATCGTCACGGCCACGGCGACGACCAACATCACGGTCGGGTAGGCCAGCGCGGCGCGGACCTTGAGTCGCGTGTCCAATTCCTTGCGAAGGTAGCCGGCAATCCGGTCGAGCATTTGGCCGAGCGTGCCGGTTGCTTCGCTGGCGCGAACGAGCGAGACGTAGGTCTTATCGAACAGCTTCGGATACTTGGCCAGCGCGGTGGAGAAATCATCTCCCGATTCGACGACCGATTTGAGATCCGCGAGCACTCGGCGGAGGCTCGGATTCTGCTCCTGGCCAAGAATTCCGCCGAGTGCGGCCGAGAGCGTAATGCCCGTGTCGACCATCACGGCCAACTGGCTGGTGACGTAGATGATTTCGTTCTTCGTCACGCGGCGCGGAAACAGCCCGCCGTCGTCCAGTTCGTCGAGCTTCAAGATGAGAAAGCCGTTGCGGCGGAGTTGCAGCGTGGCCTCATCGACACCGGCGGCCTCGAGCTGGCCGTCGACGACGTTTCCCAGCGTATCGCGGATGCGGTATTGGAAGGTCATGGTCATGGCAGACTTAGGACCTCTTCTCTTTCGTGCACTGGCGGCGTGTTTCGCGGCAGCGCGGAGCGGACGGCACGCGGAGTTTGCCTGCTACTTTACATTGCACTTTCGGCCGCGGCCTCGCGCGTTTCTCCGGCCACGTGGAACACTTCCTCGACCGTCGTGATCCCCTCGCGGACTTTGCGGAAGCCATCTTGGCGGAGCGTGACCATTCCGCGCCGGCGGGCCAATTCTTCGAGCGTCTGGAGCGGCGCCCTCGAGGCGATCGCGTCGCGCAGCTCTTCATTGAGCAGCAGCAATTCGTGGATGCCGATCCGCCCGCTAAAGCCCGTGTTGCGGCAATGCCGGCAACCAACTCCGCGGAAGAACTCGGGAATCTCGCAGCCCATCCGTTCCAGCGCCTTGCGAACTGTCCGCGGCGGCTCGTAGCTCTGCCGGCATTTCGAGCAGGTTCGCCGCACGAGCCGCTGCGCCAACACGGCGTTCAGCGCGGCGGCGATCAAATACGGCTCGACACCCATGTTGACCAGCCGAGTGACGGCCGAGCAGGCACTATTCGTGTGCAAGGTGCTGAAAACCAGATGGCCGGTGAGCGCCGCTTGAATCGCGGTTCGAGCGGTTTCCTCGTCGCGGATTTCGCCGACCATAATCACATCGGGATCTTGCCGCAAAAGCGTTCGCAGGGCCTTGGAAAACGTCAGCCCGACCTTCTCCTGCACCTGGAATTGGTTGATCAACGGCAGATGGTATTCAATCGGGTCCTCGACCGTGCAAATGTTGTTGTCCATCGAGCTGATCGAGTTGAGCGCGGCGTAAAGCGTGGTCGATTTGCCGCTGCCGGTCGGGCCGGTGACGAGAATAATCCCGTTTGGAGCGCGGATCGATTCCTGAAAGTCCGTCAACACGTCCTCGAGAAACCCGAGGTCCTGCAGATTGAGCGAGACGCTCTTGGTGTCGAGAATTCGGATGACCGTCTTTTCCCCGCGCGTCGTGGGGAACGTGCTGACGCGGAGGTCGATCTTGCGGCTGTCGAGCATCACGTGAACGCGGCCATCTTGTGGCAACCGGCGCTCGCTGATATCCATCGAAGCCATGATCTTGATACGGCTGGTCACGGCCCCGAGCAAGTGCAGAGGGACCTCGAGAGTTTTGTACAGCCGCCCATCCACCCGGTTGCGCACGCGCAGGCAGCGCTCCGCCGGCTCGATCTGAATATCGCTCGCGCCCTCCTTGGCGGCCGAGTAGATGATGAAATTCACGAGGCGGATCACCGGCGATTGGCCGGCGATCTCCTCGACGTCGCCGATATCTTCGATCGCCTCCTCGATCAAATGGACGTCGGCCGCCTCGGAGTCTTCGATGATGTCGTCGATGACGAACACCTTCGAATTCGGCAGGCCCGTGAGCATCCGGCGGATGTCGCGGGGCGTGGCGGCGACGATCTGGATTTGCCGCCGCGTGACGTTACGCAACTCCTCGATCAAGAATAGATTCGACGGTTCGGCGACGGCGACGGTCAGCGTGTCGCGCACCAGGAACAGCGGCAAGACGAGATTCGCTTCGATGTAGTCGCGCGGCAGAATCTCGACGACGTTGGGATCGTACAGCCGCGTCTCGAGCTTGGCATAGGGCACGCCATATTCGGCCGCCAGACACTCGACGATCTGCTCCTCGGTGCAGACGTCCAATTCGACGAGGATTTCACCGAGCAACTTCCCTTCGCTGCTCCCCTGCTGATGGGAAAGCGCTTGCTCGAGCGCATCGATCGACAAATATCCTCTGTCGAGCAGCAGCGTGCCGAGGCGTTGTGGCGCTTCGATGGACATGAGGATCGCGGCTCGGGATTCGGGATTCGAATAACCTATTGCCCTGCAGGCAGTCGCATACAAGTCTTGGTGTTCCACATCGATCTGGAGCGATTCCGTTCGGCCTCTCCGAACCCGAATCCCCCGTCCCTAGCCCCTGAAGCTTTTTACCGCGTCGATCACGCTTTCGAAAACTTCGAGTTGCTGATCGAGTCGCGTGATTTCCAGAATCTTGCGATTGACGCCGTTAGTCGTAGCAATCTTCAAATCGCCCTCGTTAGTGCGAAGCTGGTCTTGCGCGTCGAGAAACGCCGTCAGTCCCGCGCTCTCGAGCAACTCGGTGCCGTCGAGGTCGAGGACGATCCGCGATTGGCCGAGCCCCGCACAAAAGCCGATCAGGGCTGCCGCTTGCTCTTCGCCGACTTCGTCCGGGGCATGCACCACGGCCACGTTGCCGAACACTTCAGTGGGAAGATTCATAAGCGGCGGCGCCTCGGCGGAGCGCTTGCCGCATCCTCGGCAGACAATGGGTGCTCGCTGACGGGCGCGAGAGAAGCATGGCCGCGACCGCCGGCGTCCGAATCCGTCTGCTGTAAACCCTGTTCGACGGTGCGCAGCAGCTCCCGCGGACTGAAGGGCTTGACCATCAGCTTGAAAAGGCCGTATTTCTCGGTGCTCTCGGCCGGTGATAGCTCGAAACCTTTGGCCGTCAGCATGATGATCGGCAAATGGCGCGTGAGCGGGCTCCCGCGAATCCGCCGGCAAAGTCCGAAGCCGTCAAGCAAGGGCATTTGCAGGTCGGTGACCACCAGATCGGGCAGGCAGCGCTCGATCTCGCGCCAGGCGTCTTCGCCATTGCTGGCGCAGCGCACCTTGAGTCCGGCTCCCTTGAGCTTGAACTCCGCTGCCCGCAGGATCGCGATCTCATCGTCGCAAAGCAAAATCTGCTTGGTCATTTCACACCTTATCCTTCAACCGATCGCGCCCTCGGCCGTGTCGCACCGTCGCTTAAACAAGCTGGGCGGCGGCCGGGAGCGAAACCGTGAACATGCTTCCGGCGCCCGGCGTGCTTTCGACCGCGATTCGGCCGCCATGCACGTCTTCGACGATGTGCTTCGCCAGCGGCAGCCCGAGGCCGGTTCCCTGAGCCATGCCTCGATCCTTCTTGACGCGGTAAAACTTCTCGAACACCTTCACTTTGTCGTCTTCGCTCAGCCCAACCCCCGTGTCGTTCACCTCGAACGCGACCTGGTCGTCGACTGTCCGGCTGCGCAACGTGACCGCGCCTCCCGTGGGAGTGTACTTGATCGCATTGGAAAGCAAATTGATCGCGGCCTGCATGAGCATGTCTCGGTCGGCGAGCACGGCGAGATACATTGGGCTGAATTCGGCGGCGAGCTGGATCTGCTTCGCAACGGCCGAAGGTCGGACAATATCGAGCGCCTCGCCGAGCAGTTCATTCAACGAAATGCTCTTCTTCGAGACGTCGATGACGCCCGCTTCGATGCGGGCTATGTTGAGTAGATTGTCGATCAGCCGTTGCAAGCGATTGGCCTGGCCGTCGATCACACTGAGGAAGTCCTCGCGGATCGCCGAATCCGCCGGATCGCAATCGGCCAGCAATTCCACATACGCCTTGATCCCCGACAGCGGCGACTTCATTTCATGGCTCACAGCCGAGACAAACTCCGCATAGCGCTTCTGGCCCGATTTGAGTTCGCTGATGTCGCGGAGCACGGCGAAGGCCCCCGGTGACGGCTTGCTGAACGCGCCGCCGCGATCATCGAGTGCGAGACTTCGCGCGACGATGGCAAACCACCGTGAATTCCCGGCGTCGTCCAGCAACTCAACCTCGCCGGTTCGCTGGGAAGGGGCCTTCCTCCGTCGCGTCTCAGTCAGCAGATCCACAAGTCGTTCGCAGCGGAGCAAGCTTGCCAACGGCTTTCCCGTCGAGGGTTTTCCCTCGATTAGAAATAGCTTCTCGGCGCTGGCGTTGGCCAGAATCAGCTCGTCAAACGCGTTGATCGCCAGCAGCGGCTGCGGCAAATCGACGAGCATCGTTTCGAGCTGCTTTTGGCGGGCCGCGTTGCGTCGCAGCCGAATCTCGAGCGCTGACCGCGCTTGCTCGGATTCGCGCAACCGTTCGGCGAGGGCGCCGAACCGCTCGGCCGAATTCCGCGTCACCGCAAACCAGGGATTTGTCGGCGGCAAGGCAGCTTCGACCGACATCGCGGCCTGGGACAGCTCGCGCGCGTCCATGCGGCTGAGTTGGTCAACGTATTGGAGGGCCTTCCGCTGGGCGCGCGTCACATGACGACCCCAAAGAAAGGCCGAGCCGGCCGCAAAGACGAATCCCAACCCAAAGGCGCGTTCGCGGATCGATAGCTGCGATTGTCCCGGCAGAATCAGGCACCCGAACCAGAGCGCAAACCAGGCGACAACCACCGCGGTCGCCAACGACAGGAGGGCCTTGCCCTTGGTGTCGGGGCGCTGGGCAATGTGATTGTGAGATTCAGGAGAGTGGTCTGTCATTGGCGCACGTCGGGAAACACGGCATCGATTCGGTTACGCAGCATCTCGCCAACGAGCGCGAAGCTCCCGCCGAGTCGACTGCCCTGGCCGACCCCGCAGCACGAGCTGTGGGCGCGAGTCTCTATCGGCGCTCGGTGCGCGTCAATCGGGCCGGTTACCGTAGCGCGGGTCGAGCCGGGCCGCCTCGTCAAAATGTCGACGAGCGGCGTCCGCTTCGCCCAGCCGGGCTAGGGTCGAGCCCATTAAAAAGTAGGCCAGGGCATTGGACTTGTCCAACACGAGGGCCCGGCCCAAAGAAACCCGCGCCGCAGTAAAATCTCCATGCCGGTACTGCGCCATTCCCAGCACGCGGTAGAGCGCTGACGAATCGGGGAAGTTTCGAAGCGCGGCGGTCGCGATCTCGATGGCCGCTTCCGGTCGATCCTCGCGCAACGCATAGACCGTCGCGTCCAGCGGAATCTGCGAGTCATCCGGATGAGCATTGGCCGACTGATAAAATGCGGCCAGCCGGTTGCGAACCGCCGAGTCGGAATCGGCGGATTCACCGTCCCCTCCCGCACAGTCCGACTTCCCGTCAGAAACGGCGCGGTCAAGGCGATCGGGAGTGTTGATGCTTCCAACGTGACCGTCAGGGGGCGGCAGCGTGGCCTTGAGTGCCGCCTGATAGCTCGCCTGATAGGCTTCTTCCCGAGGGGCTAATTGCGCTGCCTTCTCGTAATGGGGCAAGGCGTCGGCCATTCCTCCCAATGCGTCGAGCGCCAGGGCCGCTTCGTAATGGGCTTGCGCGTCGTTGGCGTGCGCGACTAAGACATGCCGAGCCCGATCGAGCGCCTGCTTTGGCTTGTCGTCGAATAGGTCTAATTGAGCCGCCAGTAACTGGGCCTCGCGATGGTCGGGATTCCGGGCCAGGAGCGACGTGAGCGCCTCGCGGCAGCCGGTTGCATCTCCTTGTTGCCAGCGGCTCAATCCGGCCTGATATTGGGCTCGATCCCGTTGTTGGTCGAATTCGGCGGCGACCATCTTTCGGCGCTGCTCGCGCTGCTCGGCCACGCTTGGCGAAGCCGGTTTAGCAGACGATGTTTCACTGGCCGGCTTGTTTGCGGGGTCGTTCGGCGAGGTCTTGCTCGCATCGACCGTCGCGCAACCGGCGATCGCCGTCAGAAAAGCTGACAGAATCAGGCTGCGGCTATGAGCGATGCGAGAACAGAGACGACGGCTCATGGGGACTCGAAGTAATGCGGCCGTTCGATGCTCGTGCTGCTGCCGGGAACACCCGGATCCATTGGATGCTGCGGCAGCAGTGGCGAGATGAGTTGCTCGGCAGCGGGATGCTGCAGATCGTTCAGAATCCAAGGCGGAGTGGTTTGGCCGTCGAGCGCTCGCGCATCGCCGACAGGGACGGGAAACTTAACCGCCGTGTGCTCGTCGAAATGATTGCCGGTCAGGATGTCGCTGCGCAGCTCGATGGCGGCTCGACTTAGCGGATCGTAATGGATCGACAAATCGATGAACCGCAGTGCAGTCGCCTGATCGCCGGCCGCCCAGGCTTGCTGGGCCAGTCGGTAGTGTTGCCGCCCGAGGTATCGTTTGCCGATCGGGCTCATCTGATCGGCATAAATGGCCTGGCGGCGATGGAAGTCGGCGGCGCCCTTGGACCCTTCGGCACAGGCCTCGGCGTCGTAGATGATGTGCGGCGTGATCAGCACGAGAATCTCGCTCTTCTGCGTATGATCGGTTTTTTGGCGAAACAGGAATCCGACTCCCGGCAGGCTTCCCAATAGCGGAATCTGGGTGACGTTGCTCGCCAAGTCTTCGCGCATCAGCCCTCCGATGATGACTGTCGCTCCGTCGCGGACCATAACGTTGGTCGTCACCTGAGTGACGTCCTTTTCCGGCAACGTGAAACCGCTTTCGATCTTCACCTGGCCGGTGGAGAGTTCGGGATGAACCTCCATCCGGATCAAGCCGTCGGAGGAGATGAACGGGCGGAGGCGGAGCTGCGCGCCGACTTCCAGGAAATTGACATTCTGCGCCGTGCTCGTCTCCGTCACCGTGCTGCTGATATAGCCCAACTGGGAGCCAATCAGAATCTCGGCCTTGTGCTTGTTGACGCAGGTGAGTCGCGGCGTGGCGATGACGTTCGTGTCGCCGACGGTTTCGAGCGCTTGCAGAAACAGGCTCAGGCTCGAATCCAGAAAGGCGAAGTTCAAGCCGCCGTTGCTCACGTCGACGTTCGCCAGGCTCGACGGCGGATTGCCGCTGGTGAGCTTGATATGGGCGTTGTCGCGCAGCGCCTGGAAATTGATGCCGAAGGAGTTCTGGTCGTCCAGCTTGACGCTCAGAATCATCGCTTCGATGGCGACTTGCATCGGGCGCTTGTCGACCTCCGCGACGACCTGGTCTACTTGCGCCAGCACCGATTCATAATCGCGCACGAGCACCGATTCGCCGCCGGCAAACGTGTCGCCGCCGGCCTTCGTGTTATCGACCGCGATGCCCGTTTCCGCCGGAGGCGTCTTGCTGATCGTGCCGATGTCTCGCGTCAAGAGGGGCGTGATGAGCGCTTCCAAGTCGGTCGCGCGGACGTAGTTGGTTTGGTATACCCGCGTGCCGATTTTATCGAGCGACTGTTCGAGGTCCTGAAAATCCTTGGCCGTGCCGACGTAGATCATGGTGCCGTGCCGGCGCGTGACGTAGCCAGTCGATTTGAGGATCGCGGCCAATGCCGTTTGAATATCGACGTCGTGCAACGAGGCGGAGACTTTTCCCTTGACGGTGTTGCTCGGCAGGATGTTGAGATTGCCTTCGCGACTGATGAGTTCCAGGACGTCGCGGATATCGGCGTCCTGAAAATCGAGCGAAAGATGGTCGTCCCCTTCGCCGGATTTCGTGATTCTCGGTTTGGCCTTTGCGGACGGACCAGCCGGCGACAGGGGTCGCGCCCCCGGGCCGTTTTGGAGTGCCGGTGCATCCTGGTTTCGACCGCTTGCCGCTGGTTTTTCGACGGGCTCGGCGTTTGGCGAGTCCTTGCTGTTCTGCTCGAGCAGATCGCGCAGCTCGTCAAGACCTTCGCGCACCTTTTGCCGCGCCTCCGGGCTTCCTGGCGCCGGAACCTGTTGCTCGATCGCAGGCGATGGTTCTTCCGTCATGGCCAGCGATGGACCGTCTGCATTGGTGGCCGACGCCGATTCGGGCGGTTGAAGATCGGACCGATCGGCAGGCTGCAACGAATGCACCTCGACAAGCGGCGCCGGCTGGGCGACGAGATAGCGGCCGTTAGGAGCCGGTTCGCCCGCGAAAACCTCGTCGCGCGCTCCGGCTGGAAGCGGCACGGCGGTTTCGCCGGTCGCGCCGGCAGCCGTGTGCGATTTCGGGGCGCCACCCGGCGCCGGATCTGAAAGCGCGACGCAGATCGCCGCGCCGACTCCGGCGGCAGCAAAAATCCCTAACAGGAGCAACCGCGGAAATCTACTCATGTGTCTTCCGTGACAACCTTCCTCATTGCTAATTCCCGCCGCGTCGCGATTTGTCGTCGTTTAGTCGCACGTCTCTGCTCGGTTTCCGATCGCCATTCGAGGCCAGTTCGTCGCCCGGCAGAGCCAGTCGGTATTGCTTCCCTTTGCGCTCCAAAACGATCTCGCGAGGTCGAATCTCAACAAGTCGAAAGCTCCCAGCGCCATGCAAAGCGGGGATAAGATCTCCTTCCTCGAAGACCTCTTTTCCGATTAGGGCCATCCTCTTTCCCAGTCCGACGATCGTGCTTATCAACACGATGCCGGCGTCGGCTGGGCTCAATTCGGCATCTCCGGGTGTGGCCCGCGGCGGGTTGGCTCGGATCAACTCGTTCCTCGATGAAGCGAACGGGTCTCGTCCAATCCCCAATTCGGTGGCCGGGGCCATTCGAGGATCCTGCTCCATCCAGGTAACTAACTGTCGCCATGGTCGCGTGGGGTTTTGGCCATTGCCGATCGACACTGTCGTGCCGGCCGTGACCGCGGGCTGGTTGCCCGATGCTGGCGCGGCTGACGATTTAATTGCGGCCGTCGCCGGGGCCTTGGCAGTTTTCGGATTCAGTTCCGGTTTGCCAAACCATTTTGCCGCCAGCGGCGCCCAAAACCACAACGCGACGACCGACCCTATGGCCAGAACGATGGCCTTTTTCGGGTTCGTCGCGACCTCGCGACGCACCTTGTATACAAAGCGGGAACTCACGGAATCGCGCCTTTCCGGTCGAAGCAGGCAATGCATTGCCCAATCCGGCCCCTCTAATATCGGCCCAACACCGGTCTTACCTAATCGGAATTCTCCGATTTACCAGCAAAAACCACCAATCTCATTTCACATTTCATCTTTTGCCCAGTTTCGCGCAACGCCTCGAAACGCACATCGTCAAGCCACATCCGCTCGGGCAATCCTTCCAATCCAGCTAGCAACCGACAGATTTCGACGAAACTCCCCTTCGCGGCGAACACGACCGGAACGACGCGCAATGTATCGAGTTCCACTTCGGGTTGTGGCTCGATCCGCGTCGTCCCAGCGCCGGCGACGTCGGCCTGTTTCGTGATTCGACCGAGAAGCGCCGAGAACGTACCATGCGTCGGCAGGCGCTGTCGCGAGCTGGTCGTATACTCCCTGGTGCGTTCGAGTTCTGACTGATTTTGAGCGAGGGCGATTGTGAGCGACGTGGCATGCGTGATGTAGCTTTCATCGTTGCGAATCTCGTCGCGCAGCGACTTGATCGCTCGAGCGGTCGGAAAGAACGAAACCAGCAAATATAGAACTGTGGCAGCGGCGAGTGAAATGGTCACCGTCCAACTGCCGTATCGTGGTTGAGATTTCTTTCGCATAGATCAGAGAGAAAAGATCGGAAAAAGGAGATAAGTCCAACTAAGTCGGCGAATGAAGGGGCGCCGAATTCGCCGGCAGCGTTGCCGTCGACTTAATTGGACTTATCCCCTTTTTCGACACCGGTTCCGGACCGCCGGGTTGACCGTAGCCGGGGCGCACGCCGAGCTGCGCCGAGAATCGCCAAGTTCTTTGTCGCTCTTCTTGATTCGCTTCCAGCGAAGTCAGCTCGACTTTTGCGAACAGCTTCGCTTCGCCGAGCGTTACGAGATAGCGCTGCAACGCCGCGGTGTCGCTCGTGATGCCGGACAGCACGAGAATCGTTTCGCGCGAGATGGTTTCGTCGCGGAGCTGCCGCAGATCGCGCTCGGCCGGTTCGAGCTTCTTGGCTTCCGCGTCGTCCTGCTTCTTGCCTCCCAAGCGCGCCGCGGGCGAATCGCTCGTGGAATTCGAACGGCGCAAAATGTGGATTTCACGGAGCGTCACGCAATCGGGCAGGCGAGAAAGGGCGGCAGTCAGTAGCTGGGTCCGGGGCCATGGATGCCGCAGATAAGTGAATAGCTCGGCTTGTTTGGTCGCGGATTTCAATTCCGACTGCATCGCCGCCATCTTGAGTGAAAGCGCCTCGGCTTGCTCATATTCGGGTTTCAATTCGTCGAGTTGCCGGGCCGTTTGCCGATACAGAACCTGCTGATAAAGGAAGCTGCAAACGAGCGCCGCGGCGAATCCGCCGCCGATCAGAAGCCGCCAGACGTTCGCCTTGCGATGGACCGTCTGCTCGCGATAGGAATTCGGAAGGAAGTCGATGTCTGGCATGGCTCGCGCTTTTTCTCCTCTTAGTCCTCGGCGATGTCGCGCAGCGCCAGCCCGGTGGCGACGTCCCATTGGCCTTTGCGGCCGGTTTGGAGCGCGATCTCATAGCTTCGCAGCGGATCGCCAAGTTCGCACTTCAAGTCCATGCGAGCGGAGATCAGGTCCACCAGAGTCGGCGTCGCTTCTCCGCCGCTGATCACGATCCGCGATAGAGGCTGTCCTCGGAATGTGACGCTGTGGTAGCGGGCGCAGAGCGACAATTCGCTGGACAGCCGTTCGACGACGGGGCGAGTGGCTTCGGCGACGCTGCGCGCGATCTCCGGGTCTTGCTGATCCACGCGCCGATCGCCGTTGTGGCGCCGTAGCGCGGCAGCCTCGGAGAGCGGCATGTCCAGATGCCGCGAGACTGCCTCATCCAAATGACGTCCGCCGACATCGACATACTTGATGAACAGCACGTCGGTGCCTTTTGCGATCACTACGACCGTGTTTGCCGCGCCCAGGTGCGCCAACAGCACGCGTTGCTGTTGATCCTCGTCGCGTCGATATTGTTTCGCATAGCAACGAAGCAAGGCCGCCGGCTCGACATCGACGGCTGCCACGCGCAGTCCGGCCTCTTCGACGGCCGCGAGCGCATCGCCCAGCCTCGCGCGGTGACAGGCGAGCAGGATCACCTCGCGCTTGCTCACCTCTCCCTGGCGAACGTCGGCGGCCTCGATAAAACGCACCTCCGCATCGTCGATGGCAAACGGCACGCGCCCAGCCGCCTCGTGGCGGACGATCTTTTCCATTTCATCGGCGGGCACTTTCGCCACCCGCACGTTTTGCACGAACAATTCCGGCGCCCCGAGACCGATGACCACGTCACGGCCGCGAAAATGTCTCCCTTCGCGAGCCTGTCGAATCGCCGCGACGACCTGCCGCCAGCGGACCGCCGGCGTCACCTCTTCAGCCGCCGGCAAATCCCAGCGCACGGCATCCACCACGCGGCTCCGATCCGTACTGAACTGGATCAACTTCACGCAATGGCTGCCGATATCGAGACCGATCGGCCCAGGGCGGCGTGATTTCAGGCGGCGGATCATGCCAACGAATCCGTGGTTCCGCGTGTTCGGAGAGAATTGCATAACAAGTGCCGTCGCGGGCGGATTCATGACGAACTCTCACAATCCGATGGAGTGCAAGACACTGGTTATGACCTTGCCGAGTCCATTGCTGCCGGATTTTGAGTTCGTGCTTCCGGTACTGGTGCTGGTGCTCGAAGTGCCGCCTACCGGCGCAGTGGCGGTGCCAGTCGAGGTGCTGTTGACGGTGGCCTGAGTGGTCGCGGTCGTTCCGGAGGTTGTACCGGAGCTACCAGTGCTCGAAGTCCCACTAACCGGCGCGGTTGCGGTTTCAGTCGAGGTGCTGTTGACAGTGGTCTTAGTGGGCCCGGTCGTTCCGGAGGTTGTACTGGGGCTACCAGTGCTCGAAGTCCCACTAACCGGCGCGGTTGCGGTTTCAGTCGAGGTGCTGTTGGCAGTGGGTTGAGTGGTCGCCGTGGTTCCCGAGCTTATGCTCGTCGTGCCAGCGCTCGAGGTCCCGCTAACCGGCGCGGTGGCGGTTCCAGTCGAGGTGCTGTTGACTGCGGTTTGAGTGGTCGCCGTGGTTCCCGAGTTCGTGCTAGTGCTGCCGGTACTCAAAGTCCCGCTGACTGTCGCGGCAGCCGTTCCGGTCAAGTCGGCGCTGGCACTGACTTGAGCGGTCAGCGCGGTCCCGGAGGTTGTGGTGGTGTTGCCACTGCTCGAAGTCCCACTGACCGGCGCGGTGGCGATTGCCGTCGTTCCGGAGCCGGTGCTGATGCTGCCAGTGCTCGAAGTCTCGCTGACCGGCACGGTGGCGGTTCCAGTCGAGGCGGTGTTGGTGGCAGTGGCTTGGGTGGTGGTCGGCGTGGTTCCGGAGCTGGTGCTGATGCTGCCGGTGCTCGAAGTCCCGCTCGTTTGCGAATTGACCGTTGCGGACAGGCCCACGCCGGCCGTGATTTGATTGGCTTGCGCGTTGGCCGCGGCGCCGTTAGCGCTGCCGCCGCTTCCGTTTGATGTTCCGCTGGTACTCGACGTCGAGTTTCCTGACAATCCCACGTCGGCGGAGATTTGAGCGGTTAGCCCGCCGCTTGAGTTCCCATTTGAACCGCCGCTCGTTGAATTCCCATCGACCTTCGCATCGGCGGAGACCGTCAAGCCGATTTCGAGGCCATCTTCAGCCGATGCCGTACTTCCCGAGCTTCCGTTGGCGATGCCGTTGCTCGAAGTTCCATCGACCGGCGCAATGGCGGCTCCCAACAAATCGGCACTGGTGCTGGTTTGAGCGGCCACTTTGTTCCCGGCACTTTGGCTGCCATCATCGTTGCTCGAAGTGCCACTGACGAGTGCCTTGACCGTTCCGGACAAGGCTTCGCCGATGTTGGTTTGCGCGGTAATCGTGCTAGTCGAGTTGCCGCCGAGCGACGAACCGATGTCGCTGGGCGAAGAGCCGCCGACCAGCGCCGATCCGAGACTCGAGTTGACGCCCGTGCTCGAAACGCTGTTCGTGCTAGTCGTCGCGGCACTTCCAGTCGACGTGGGCGCCGACGCGATCGGCGGCGCGGCGCCTTGAAAACTGCCGATACTCGCGATACCCGTGACCGGATTGACAGAGATGGAGATATACCGCTCCGCGTTTCCTTCGGCAGCCGCCAACCAGATCACGGCCGGCTGCGTTTGGGTTGTCGCCCCGACCGGCCCGAATTCGACCGACGTGGTTTCGACCGGCTGAGGCGCGAGCGTCTGCACGTCGTAAAGTGCGACCGGTATTCCGATGTGCGGCAGATTCGCCAGCCGGACCACGTATTGGCTGGCCGAATCCTGCGACGATTGAAATGGCGAAGGAGGCAGCGTCGTCAGCGATGCGTTGTTGCCGCTGTACGATAGCGTGTACCGATTGTTTTGCGGATCGAACTGGAATTGATAGCGGTCGTTGTTCACCATCGCCAGACTGCGGCCGTACGCCAGATCGGCGGCCACGATTTGCGCGGCCGAAGTCAATTGGTCGTGCACGCTGGGTGTGGCATTGGGCATCAAGGCCAGCGCCAAGATGCTCATCAGCACCACCACGATCAGGACTTCGACGAGTGTGAAACCGGTGGAAGATCGTGGTCGGTGCGGCATGGCGTCTATTGCTTCTTGTCCAGCGAGATCAGCACCTTGAGGTTGCCCGAACGCAATAGCGCGTTCTGGTCCTTCAATTCGGCGACGATCTCTTTGAGTTGGGCGATCATCTCGGCCCGCTGTTCGACCGAATTGGCGAACGGCTGCGAATCCTCGGGAGGCGCGGCGGTGGTGGGCCGATAGAAACCTAGCATACAAAGTCCCAGGACGTTGATCGCGACGAGGATTCCGAACCGGACTCTTGTGACGGTTTTCATGGTTACGACTCCCGAAATCGTGTCAGATATTGTCGGTCCACGAGAGCAATTCCCAGCGCAGGCCGCCGTCCCCGCTGGCTGGGACGTAGACCGGCCCCGAAAGGTCCTGCCATTGGTTGAGCAGTAAAGTCGGGTCTGGCTTTACGGTCAAGAGCGGATTTGAATTCAGGCCGAACGCCGACAGATACGTTGGGAAGTAGAGGACGCGGGTCGGTAGCAATAGCTGAGCTTGGAACGCCGTATATAGGGTGTTCCACATACTCGCGCTCAGTTGCCATTCACTTCGGCCGTGGATCGCGATATCGCCGCCGGCAATCAGATGGCCGCTCAGCGCGACGCCATTCGACTGAGAGCCTGAATCGATTGTTGCCGCGCCCCCGGCGATGATGATTCCCGCAATGCTGGCGCCGACGCCCGACGCGCAATGAAAATTGCCATTGGCGACAATCGCCGGCAGCCGGACGGGCGCCGAACTTCCGGCCAGCGCCGGCAAATTGAACGGAACGAAGTTGATGCCGGCGCCGCCAATGTTCACGGCGCCGCCGCTGATCAGCGTGCCGCTGATCGTAACGTTGTTGCCGATCGTCACGTCGGAACCGCTGAAGAAGATTCCGAGCGGATTGGTCACCGGATCGGGGGCGAAATTCGCGCCGGAAATCGTCGAAGAGACTTGTCCGACGTTGTAAACCGGCCCCCCCGGATAAATCTGATATGTGGTCAATTGGTTCGGCAGCGGAATTGGAGCACTCGAAGCAATTTGAATGTCGGTCGTCGTCACTCCCAATTGAGACGTCAGCAGAGCCAGCGTTGCAGCGTCGGTGGCGCTCGTGGGCAAGGAGATGTTGCCGACCAGCGGCCGATTGTCCGGCAGTTGCGCCAACCGCATGGCGTTGAGATCGCCCAAATAGCGCTGCTCCGCCGAGGCGCTCCAGAGGTAATCCTGGCCGAGCTGCACGCCCCCCTGCGCCAGAAGCGGTCCTTGCATTTGGCAGGGCGGATTCACGATGAGCTTCCCGCTCCCATTTTGATAGACCACGTATTGCAACATCGTATTCCAGTTGGCCGGCTGCGGGCCGAGCTGTTTGGCGACGAGGTGCATCACGGCGCGCACGCGATAGCTCGCCTGCTGGCCGGATTGCAGCGCATTGGCCGAGTAACCGGTCGAGACGAGCGTCACGCGGTAGGGTTGATTGGGATCATTGGCCGCGAGCGTCGGATCGCCGGCCGTGAAGTTCACCGAGTAGCTGTCCTGATTGCTCAACGGGCCGGCCATCGTAGTATTGACCCCACTCCAGCCGGTCACGCTCATCTTTTGCATCGCGACTAGCAATCCCGTAACGGCTGCCTGGCGGGCTTGAGTGCGCTGATTGGTGTTAGCCTGAATCTGAATCACGGTGGCCTGCGAACGCAGCAGCGAATAAGCAGTGGCCAACGCAATCGCAATCACGGCCATCACGACGACGATCGCCATCCCACGGCGATCTCGTTCGCGCCGCCCGCGCAAGGGGGTGCCACTGCTGGCTTGCCAGCAGTGAAGCTCTGATCTCGGCATGCCTCCGACACTGCTGGACAAGCCAGCAGTGGCACCGAGCGAAGCGCTTGTCGAGCCCGATGTTTGGCCAATGCTCATCATGGTATCCCGTAACAGAAAACGGCCGAGCCGAGAAACGGAATCGCCGTTTCGCCGGCCGAATTGCCGATCACCCAGCTCGCGCCCGGCATCAATTGAATTTCGCCGCGGAGCCAAACTTGCCGCATCCCCTTGCTGGAACCATAGATGCCGACCGGCCAGGGGAGATTATTCCACGTGACCGTGCCCGCCGTGTATCTCGACCAATCAGCGGCCGACGGAGTCAATGTGACGACGAATCGCGCCGCCGCCCGCTGCCCAACGCTGCCGCTCGGCATGAGCGCGACGCGGACAAGATCGGTGAGCACGACTTTATTGGTCGCCGTGCTCGTCTTCAGACCGTCGATCAAACTCTTGAGGGCCACGGGATCGGTCGCCGGTAACTGACGGGTGTCGCCGGGGGCCGTCATTTGAACGAAGTTATTCAACGCCGCCGAATCGGGGCAGAAGACGGTCAACTCCTGCACAAGCGGCGGGCCGGCCGGATTGGCCGGGGCGCCGTTCGGATGCCAAATGACGACCGTGTCGGGAAATGTCGAGCTTCCATCCGTATCCGGGACGACCCATACGCCGGGGTAAATGAGCGTGCCATAGGCCTCGTTCACAGCTCGATCGATGCGGTCGAAACTGGTTCGAGCATGCTCCGTTGCCGTGCCATAACCTTGGCCGTATTCGTTGGCCAGTTGCACGGAATGCGCCGCCGCGGCTAGCGCTCCCATGACGATCGCCATGATGATCGTGGCGAATGTCAGCTCGATGAGCGTCAAACCGGCGCGTTTAGGAATTTGGGACATACGCAAATACCCGGCGCAACGTCAAAACCGGCCGCAAGGCGCCCGATTGATCTTGGATCGAAATATGGACCTCCACCGCCCGATAATTGCTCGTTTGGCCGGCGGTTAACCGGTTCGATAGATTCGCCGAATCGACGTAGTAGACCTCGACGCTCTGTTGCCAATTGGCGAAATACGCGGCAGCTTGCAAGCTCGGATCCCGCTGGCCTCCCGCGCCGTCGTCGGTGCCAAGTTGAATCCCCCACGGGTCAAGGGCCGGCATTGAGGAGAGGCCGTTATAGGCCGCTAAATTCGTAAACTCGCTTCGTCCCGGCCCGGCCGATTCGCCCGTTGTCGGCGCGAGCGGCGAATCGTACGGATTTGTGGCAACCTTGGCGTATCGCTTGCCCGCCATCTCGTCCATCAACTGCTGCGCCAGACCCAAGGCGACGGTCTGCTCCAGCGCGCTGGTCGTCGATTGCAGCGACGCGCTGACGCCGAGCAGGATCGCGGCGCCGGCCATCGCGGTGATCGAGACCGCGACCATCGACTCGACGAACGTAAAGCCGTCCCGGCGGCCGCTAGAGGCCAGTGGCCAGGGGCCAGAGGCCAGGACTGGGGCAGAAGGAACGTGAGGCGTCATCGGCGCGCTGCTTCCGAGGGCTTCGGGCGACTCGAAAACCTACGTCACTCAGCGCGACTGTCAAACGCCGTGCAATCGTCACGAAGCGTGGAATCGCGAGGCAGAGCCTCGCAGTCGGTGAGTTCCCAGGCAGAGCCTGAGAACTAGAACGAAGCGCCAGTTGGAGATTTCTTTCGTACTTGGTACTTCGTACTTGGCTTAGAGCCAATCGAGTCCGACGTCGAACCACGCGGCCGAATGTGTCAGCGCGCCGACGCTGATCCGATCGACGCCTGTGCGTGCGATCTGGCCGACCGTTTCCAACTGAATTCCTCCAGAGGCTTCCAGCTCGACGCGCGGCGCGGCTGCATCGCGCAAGCGAACGGCGGCGCGAAGATCGTCGAGCGACATATTATCGAGCAGCACGATATCTGGTTCCTCGGAAAGCAACTCGGTTAGTTGATCGAGCGTATCCACTTCGACTTCCACAATCATCGGCTCGGGTCGATCGGGAAATGCGGTGGCGAGAAACTGCTTCGCGCGGCGCACCGCCTCAGCGGGCGTGAAGCGCTCCCCGCCTCGGGCTTCCGCGCCGAACATCAGGTGGTTGTCTTTGATGAGCACCGCCTCGAACAAACCGAGCCGATGATTGCGGCCACCTCCGCAGCGAACTGCGTACTTTTCCAACCGTCGCCAGCCGGGCATCGTCTTTCGCGTGTCATAGATCCTTGCTTTCGTTCCGGCAACCGCATCGACGTAACGTCGCGTAAGTGAAGCGATGCCGGAGAGACGACCGACAATGTTTAGCACCAGCCGTTCGCAGGTCAATAGATTTCGAGCGGGACCGGCGAGCAGGGCCAGCCGGGCGCCGGCAGAAACCGCGGTTCCATCGGCGCGGTCGTTGGCCAAATCAACCCGCGAGTCGGTTTCCGCCAGCGCCAATCGCGCGGCGGGCAGGCCGGCCACGACGCCCGTCTGCCGGGCGACCATCGCCGCCCGACCCATCGACTCCGAAGGCACGAGCGCCACGGTGGTCCAATCATGTTGCCGTTCGAGGTCTTCTTGAACGGCCCATTGGACGAGCCGCCGGCACTCCGCCTCCGCCGCGGCGTCCCATTCGACTTGTTGGAAATCTCTAGCCATTGTTCGTTTGCCGGTTTGGTATACTATCTGGTGCTGATACCCCAGACTGCCGAAAACATGTCCCAGACGCCCACGAGCGAATCGAATCCGGATCGTCCACCACGCACATTATTGCGGCGGGCGGATCAACTGGGAATCGCCGTCTTGACGCTAATCGCCCTCGTTACCATCAGTGGGTACTGGCTCAATCAGGCGGTACTCTCACATCGGGTGATCGACCTCGATAAAGCCGCGCCGCGCGATCCGATGTTTCGAGTGGACGTGAATTCCGCGGACTGGCCCGAGTTGGCCCAGTTGCCGGAAATCGGCGAAACGCTCGCGCGGCAGATCGTCGCCTGGCGCGAAGCACACGGGCCGTTCAAGGATGTGAGCGATTTGCACCGCATCAAGGGGATTGGCCCCAAGAAATTTGAGGCAATTCGGCCCTTCCTGCGTCCACTCGGACCAACTCCGCCAGCGGCCGATCGCTCGATTGCCGATGAGCGGCGGTGAGTCGCGATTTCGCGCCCGGTAGTCAGGGGCTTGCCCCATTCACTATGCTTGAATGATGGAATTCCAACTCGTCAGTCCGTTCCAGCCCGCCGGGGACCAGCCCGAGGCGATCGCGGCCCTAGCGGCCGGGATTCGCGAGGGCCGCCGCGCGCAGGTCTTGATGGGCGTGACCGGCTCGGGCAAGACGTTCACGATGGCCAACGTGATCCAGCAATTCCAGCGGCCGACGTTGGTGCTGTCGCACAACAAAACGCTCGCCGCCCAGCTCTATAGCGAGTTCAAGGAATTCTTCCCGCACAATGCCGTTCACTATTTCGTCAGTTATTACGACTATTATCAGCCCGAAGCGTACATCCCGCAGCGCGACATCTATATCGAAAAAGACGCCTCGATCAATCAAGAGATCGATCGCCTGCGGCTGGCGGCCACGAGCGCGCTGGTCAGCCGCCGCGATGTGATCATCGTGGCCAGCGTCTCCTGCATCTACGGCTTGGGATCGCCCGAGGACTACCGGGCGATGATGGTCGGGCTGCGCCGCGGGCAGCAGATTGACCGCGACGAAATGCTCCGCAAGCTGGTCGATGTGCAATATGAACGGAACGATATCGATTTTCAGCGCGGCAAATTCCGGGTGCGCGGCGATTGCGTCGAACTCTGGCCCTCTTACGAGGAATACGCGCTGCGGATCGAGTTCTGGGGAGACGAGGTCGAGCAGCTTTCGATCATCAACCCTACGAGCGGCGAGACGATCGAGAAGCAAGAGCAACTGTTTATTTATCCGGCCAAACACTTCGTGCTGCCGGAGGAACGCGTCGCCGCCGCGATCGACTCGATCAAGCAAGAACTCGACGAACGGCTCAATCAACTCCGCGATCAGAACAAGCTGCTCGAAGCCCAACGGCTCAGCGCCCGCACGCGGTTCGACATCGAAATGATGCAGGAAGTGGGCTATTGCCCAGGGATCGAAAACTACAGCCGTCCGCTCAGCGGCCGCCCGCCTGGTTCGTGCCCCGACACGCTGTACAGCTTTTTCCCCGAGGACTTCTTGTTTTTCGTGGACGAATCGCACGTCACCTGTCCGCAGGTCCGCGGGATGTTCAACGGCGACCACAATCGCAAGGTGACGCTCGTCGAGCATGGCTTCCGGCTGCCGAGCGCGCTCGACAATCGACCGCTCAAGTTCGAGGAATGGGAGCAGAAGATCAACCAGGTGGTTTTCGTCTCGGCCACGCCGGGCCCTTATGAACTGGAGCGGACCGGCGGGGAATTCGTCGAACAGGTGATCCGCCCGACCGGGCTGCTCGATCCGGTCATCGAAGTTCGCCCGGCGCGCGGGCAGGTCCCGCATTTGCTCGAGCAGATCAAAGAGCGGGCGGCAGCCGGCGAGCGGGTGCTCGTCACCACGCTGACGAAGCGGCTGGCCGAAGATTTGTCGTTCTACCTCGGCGAGCAGCGGATTCGGTGTAAGTGGCTGCACAGCGATTTGGATGCCTTCGAGCGCGTCGAATTGCTCCGCGATTTGCGTTCCGGGCGATTCGATGCGCTGGTGGGAGTGAATCTCTTGCGCGAGGGTCTCGACCTGCCCGAGGTGTCGCTGGTGGCGATTCTCGATGCCGACAAGGAGGGCTTTCTGAGGAGCGAGACCTCGCTGATGCAAACGATCGGCCGAGCAGCACGGCACATCAATGCCAAGGTCGTCCTTTATGCCGACACGGTGACCGTATCCATGCAGCGGGCGATCGAGGAAACGGGCCGCCGCCGCGCGTTGCAAGAGGAATACAATCAGAAGCATGGCATCACGCCGACCTCCATCCGCAAGAGCATTCGAGCCGGCATCGAAGCGGAAGCGGCGGCCCATGCCCGAGCCAATGCCGCCGTCGGCCGGACCGATGACGCCCAGTACATCACCGAAGAATATCTTTCCGAGCTAGAGGCCGAGATGTATGAAGCTTCGGAGAACCTCGACTTCGAGCGCGCCGCGGCGATTCGCGATCAGATCAGCAAGCTTCGTGATTCGATCGGAAAGACGGTCGGCGAAGTCGATTGGCGCAGCCAGCGCGGCGACGGCAAGGACTCCAAGGGCCGCAAAGGACGTTCCCGCGTCCCGCACCCGAAAAAGCGCGCTTGAGTTAAATGCGGCCGGCAGTTACTCGTTCGGCGTCGAGCGAGGACATGGCCGGACGGGCGGTGGCGATCGATTGGCGAGTTGGCGTCGCTAGAGGCACATCGTCGGGCGAGAGTTGCATGGGATCGGCGCCTAGCGCGCCAAGCAATTCGTCCAAATAGCGAGACGAGCGAACTCGCGACAGCTCGGCGTCGGCCCGCTGCCGCCGCTGCGCCAAGTCGAGCGAACCGGAGACCCGGCTAGAACCATGTTGTGCGATGAATTGGTCCAGATAGTCGATGTGCCGTTTCCACAGAGCGATGTCGCGATCTTGCTTGGTCTTCAGACGTTCGCGATACCAGGCGCTCTGGAGCAGATAGTCGCGGGTGAACATCCGCCGTAACGACGCGTCGTGAATGTCGCCCGCCGAGCCGTCGCCGGCGGCCATGATTTTCAGCAAGGCCTGAAGAGGCGGACAGGCCATTTCAAACGAGCCGTCGTCGAAGTATCGCTTGGCGACGCGCTCGTGGGCTTCCGTGATGTACTTCACTCCGTCGGCAAAGGCGTCGAGGTCTTGCGTTTCGGGCCGCAAGATCGCATCGTCGAACACCTTCGCCGGATTGTCGAACACGCGGCCGAAATACAAGTGCACGAAGCGCTGCGTGATCCGGTATCCCAACCGGCTGACTAGCACTCGTTCCCCGCCGTGGTCGAAATCCGAGAGGGGTTCGAGCAATCCCTCGCGAATCAGTTGCGCTGGATCGCGTTCGGAAGGAGTCAGGCGGCACCAGATTTCCGGGACAAGCAGGCTCAGATCGTGATCGACGCGCACCTGCGAGCCGATATGCCCGGCGGCCGTCGAGAACCCGGCCAGCCCCGTAAGGATCATACTGACCAAGGCGTTGTTGAGATCGATGATCGGCAAGAGCGCGTTGAAGGGGCCTTTGGTCAATGCGCCTTCGCTGCCGGCGGCGGTGGTCGAGGGGCTCTTGCCGGTCAGCGAGCAGATGAAATCCATGAAGAGTTCGGGCAGCTCCTGGTAGTGGATCGGATTATAGACGGCCAGGCTGCGGATGCCGCGGGTTCGGTCCGGCGGATTGTTGCGTCGTCCGAGAAGAACCGCGTTGACCGGCTGCAAGACCGCCTTGTCGGCCGGAATCGCTCGGAACAGCCGAGTCCCCATTTCGGCCACGTAACGGTTGATCGGCCTCACCATGTCGGGCCGGTCTTGCAGATAGCGGGGATTCTGCGACGGCTTTCCATCGACCAACCGCGGCGCTGAAGAGCAGGCCACATAGCCGCTGCCATCGTCAATCACCGATCGCAGCAGCCGTTTCATCGGCTCGGTGAACTTCTCCAAATCGACGACGTATTGGGCCATTTCGTCGACCTGTTCGCAGGAGATCGGTTCGAAATTGGAGATGAAGTTATCCGGCCGGGCCAGATCGGCTTCGGTTTGTCGATCCAATCCGCGATGGACGGCCTCGTCCGGCCGCTGAAACAGCCGATATTCGCAATTCGCGACAAACTTGTAACTCACGGCTTGATAGAGCGGATTGAGATGGGCCAATGCGTGCGCCGGCACCACCACCGAGGCCGAGATGTCATCTTCGGTTTGAATCTTCTCGGCGGCGGCGAAGTCTTGCCGCAGCTTGAAAGTGCGCCAGGCGAGCGAGGCGTCGAGCCCCACGCGGAGATACGTGCCCGCCAGCTTGCGGTCGCGATATTTCAACTCGTTTCCCGGCGAGCCGTTGACGATGTCGACGCTGAAATGGCGGCGCCAATCGTCGCTCCATTCGGGCTTCTGAAACCGTTTGATGATGAACACCAGGGCATAGATGTAGCTGGGGATCGAGTGCAACCAGGCGTTGTATTCCTCGTTGTAATCCGGCGAGGGAGTCAGCAGCTTGATGACGCTCCCCAAGGTGCGATTGGGATCGAGAACTTTGCGGCTAGGCCGTGCGGCGTATGCGGGGCGCTGCGGCAGGTCCGGATGATGGCGGGTGGAATAGTCCTTATCGAATATCTCTTCGACCACTTCCAGGTCGTGCTCCAGGTTGGCGACGAAAATCGGGCCGTACAACATATAGTCGACCAACGACTTGCTGATCTCGCTTTTGCCGCCGCCGCTGACCGTGCAGGGCTTGTGGCAGAAGGTCCCCTCGCCGACGGTCCCGATCAGTCGCCAGGTCGGCGTTTCGGGATGTTTTTCCATGCGCAGTTTATAGCCCGACGGCGTCATATAGACTTTGCCGGGCAGTAGCGGGATGGAATGCTGACGGCCGTCTTTCGTCCAAGTCACCTGCTGCTCGTGCAGGCTGGCCCGCGCTTCTTCCGGAATGTAGATCAGGTCCGGATGGTTGCGGTCGATCCCATATCCTTCGGCGCGGACGCGGATGAACGAGGCGTAGTCGCGGGCGACATCGGCAAATGTCCGGCCGTTGTAGCGGAGGCTGTCCGCTTCGAATTCGTCCCCCAAATTGTAGCTGGGAAAGGCCACCGCCCCGCCGGCATGTTCTTCCTCGACGTTGCCATAGAGGTTGGCCGCGTAGCTGATTTGGGTCTTCACTTCCTTCTTGCAATAGCCGAAATAGTTGTCGGCGATGAGCGTGACGATCACTCCCGCGTCCGTGCGGCAGGTCAACTTGAACGGCACCCCGTCGTTGTAACGCTCGGCCTCATCTTCCCAGCACATGCCATCCCGCTTTTGCCGGTCGGTGGCTTCGGAAACGTGCGGCAAACCGAGTTCCCGTTTTGTCGCGGCCGTCAAATGGGGCGCGAGGATGACGGCGCCGGTGTGGCCCGTCCAATGCTCGACGTCCAATCCCGCGTCGTTCTCCGGCAGAAAAGCATCCCCCGCGTTGCCGAAAATCGACTCGACGAAATCGAGGTTGCTGACGAGGCCGCCCGGCGCGAAAAAACGAATCTCCATTCGCTTTTCGGACACCACTCCCGGAACGACCGGACAAACGATCGGCCGCAGCAGCAAGGAGACGAAAGTGCGTGCCGGCTGGCGCTGGTTCGCGGTGAACGGCAGGATGAGCAAATCGTCCGGCGGATGAAAAGCGTGCTGGAACAACAGGGCAAAGACACATTTGGGGACCGCCTTCTTATCCGCCGGAATCGGAAGTCCCCCTTCGACGACATGAAATGTTCCCACGGTCGTCCGGCGGTCGTTGTGCGGATTGTGCAACACCCCATTCTTGACGCGATAAGATTGCACCAGATCATTGCCGAACGTGTCGCTGTCGATCGGCAACGAGAGTTCGCGAGCGACACCATGCCGATCGAGCATCAGCGCTCGCTCCGGCAATCTGAGTCCGCCGGCTGGGGCCACGTCCGCAAAGTGCTCTCGCAGAAACGCTTCGATCCGACGGTCGGCAGGGCAGCGCGCATCCTCGACCAGTTTCAGCCGCTCGCAATAGCTGGCCAGCAGCTTCTCCGCGTCGGCAGAGATTTCCGACACGTCGCCGAGAGCCGCCGCCGGCAATCCGCTCGCGATCAATTGCAAATTGATGTATTGCCGAAGCCGCTTCTTCCGCTCGGCAAAATCGGCAAGCGCCGCGCCGCTAGCGAAGCCCAATGCGTGCGATAAGTCGTGATTCATGAATCCGAGGATCGATGACTCGGTAGCGATGGCAGGAGTCGAAACTCGTTTAGCAAATGCCGCGCCGCGCTCGTCAAGGGAATGGAATGTTCGCAATGTCGATAGGCGGCCATGCGCATCCCGTCTGAAGCGATTCGAACCCGTTTCATTGGTCTGGGACTACTTGCGAGGCGGCTCGATCGCGATTCGGGCGAATAAAGGGGAACCGTCAATTGCCGTCCGTCCCAAAGGGGGCACGGCGTTTGCGTCTAAAACGCCGGATTGTCAAACACGGCGGAAATGCTGCTCTTTCTGCCCACGATCTCGCCGCGCGGTGCCCAATTGCCGGGCATACGTTGCGATGGTGCCTCAACCGAGCGCGCTGGTGGCTTTACAGATGCGCCTGGCCGTGGTCCAACTACGGATTGCCGACGGATGGCAGGAGGCAGTGAATAGGGCGGAAGGCGGAGGATAGTTATGGATTTTGATCGGTACGACACCGATGGTTTTTACGACGAGATGTACGATGCCGGCGGCCAGCCTCGGCCGCGTGGCGAGCAGTTGGCTAGCCGGCTCCGTTCGCTTTCAACCGGCGAACTCGAGCGCCGCCAGAAGGCGGCGGACCTCGCGCTACTCAACATGGGAATCACGTTCAACGTCTACGGTCACGAGGCGGGAACGGAAAAAATCTGGCCCTTCGACATCGTTCCCCGGATCATTGAAGCCGACGAATGGACTTACGTCGAGCGCGGCCTGAAGCAGCGAATCCACGCGCTGAATCTGTTCATCGACGATCTCTACAACGATCAGAAGATCATTCGCGACAAGCGGATTCCCGATTGGCTCATCGGCTCGGGCATGGCCTTCCTCAAGCCGTGCGCCGGGCTGAAACCGCCGCGCGGCATCTGGTGCCACATCACGGGGACCGATCTGGTCCGCAACGGCGACGGTCAGATCTACGTGCTCGAAGACAATCTCCGCTGCCCTTCTGGCGTTTCCTACGTATTGGAAAACCGTGAGGTGATGAAACGCACTTTCCCGCAGCTTTTCGAGGGGCAGTCGATCCTGCCGGTCGAAGACTACACGGAACGGCTTCTGGAGATGCTGCAATACATCACCCCGAGTGGCCCGCGCGAGCCGAATGTCGTTCTATTGACGCCCGGCATTTATAACTCGGCCTATTTCGAGCATTGCTTCCTCGCCCAGCAAATGGGGATCGAGCTGGTGCAGAGCGCCGACCTCACGGTGGCGGATGGCTTCGTGTGGATGCGAACGACGCAGGGGTTGGAGAGGGTCGACGTGATTTATCGGCGAGTGAACGACGAGTTCATCGATCCGCTGGCGTTTCGGCCGGATTCCGTGCTTGGCGTGCCGGGTTTGATCGACGTCTACCGCGAGGGGCGCGTGGCGCTGGCAAATGCGCCGGGCACGGGGATCGCCGACGACAAGGCCGTCTACGCCTTCGTGCCTCAGATCATCAAGTATTATCTGAACGAGGATGAAATCCTGCCGAACGTTCCATCGTTCGTTTGCGGTGACGCGGATCAATGCCAGCACGTGCTGCTGAACATCGACAAGCTGGTGATCAAGCCGGCCAACGAATCCGGCGGGTACGGGATTTTGCTCGGTCCACGGGCGGCGCAGGAAGAATTGGACCGCTACCGCGACTTGATTCGCGCGAACCCGCGGAACTATATCGCTCAGCCGATGCTCTCGCTCTCGCGCGTGCCGACGATCGTCGACGATCATCTGGAAGGGCGCCACGTCGATCTGCGGCCGTATATCTTGTACGGCGAAGAGATTTACGTGCTGCCCGGGGGGCTGACCCGCGTCGCGCTCAAGAAAGGCTCACTCGTCGTGAACTCCTCGCAAGGAGGCGGCAGTAAAGACACCTGGGTTCTAAAGAATGGCAACGGCGCCGATAAGCATTATTCATCTCAGCCGGCGGCATTATTCGCGAGCAGTTGAAAGCGAGTCAATCGTCAAGGGACGCCGGTCCCTCGTTTCCCTGTCTCCAGTCCCTAGCCCCCAGTCCCTTTCTCGTGCTTAGTCGCGTCGCCGATTCGATCTTCTGGATGAGCCGCTATATCGAGCGAGCGGAAAACGTCGCGCGGTTTGTCGATGTGAATCTGAATCTCACGCTCGACCTCGGCGCGGATGGCGGCGAACAATGGGCGCCGCTGGTGTTCACCACGGGAGATCACGCCAGCTTCGAAGAGCGATTCGGCAAGCCGACTCAGCAGAACGTCATTCAGTTTCTTTCGTTCGACGAGCGGAATCCCAATTCGATTCTGTCGTGCCTGCGCATCGCCCGCGAAAACGCCCGCACGGTGCGCGAAATGATCTCCTCGCCCATGTGGGAGGAGTTGAACAAGTTTTATTTGATGGTTCGCTCGGAAGCGGCAGGACGACTGGCCACGGACGCACCGTATGACTTCTTCAATCAGATTAAATTGTCCAGCCATCTGCTGGAAGGCGTCACCGACGCGACCATGTCGCACGGCGAGCCGTGGCATTTTGGCCGAATGGGACGGCTCGTGGAGCGAGCCGATAAGACATCGCGAATTCTTGATGTAAAGTATTTTGTGCTCCTGCCCAGCGTCACCGAGGTTGGCACGCCGCTCGACACGATCCAGTGGTCGGCCCTGTTGGAGTCGGCAAGCGCCCTCGAGATGTATCGCAAGCGGTACGGCCGGATTACGCCGACCAACGTGGCCGAGTTCCTGATGCTCGACCGCGAGTTTCCGCGGGCGATGCACTTCTGCCTGTTGAGGGCGGAGGAATCGTTGTTAGCGATTACGGGCAGCTTGCGCGGCACGTTTCGCACGACTGCCGAGCAGCAGCTTGGCCGCTTGCGATCGGAACTCGACTACGCCCACATTGACGATATCATCCGCGACGGACTTCATGAATTCATCGACCGCTTCCAAACGCGGCTGAACCAGGCGGGCGAAGCGATTTCGGAGACGTTTTTCGGGATGCACCCCGTGCCCGCGGCGCGAGACAGCCGCGGAAGATCGCGGTCGAACGGCGCGCAGATACAAACACAAAGTTAATGCGAAATCAACTATGTCGATCCGAGTCGCGCTGAATCACAAGACGCACTATGAGTACGATCGCTCGATCGCGCTGTTTCCGCAGATCGTCCGGCTGCGGCCCGCGCCGCATTGCCGCACGCCGATCCTGAGCTACTCGCTGAAGGTCCTGCCGAAGAACCATTTCGTGAATTGGCAGCAGGACCCGCACGGCAACTTTCTGGCGCGGTTTGTATTTCTCGAGAAGGCCCGCGAGTATTCCGTCGAAGTCGATCTGGTGGCCGAGATGACGGTCATCAATCCGTTCGACTTCTTCCTCGAGCCGTCGGCCGAGGAGTTTCCATTTACCTACGAATCGTGGCTAGCGGAGGAATTGAAGCCGTTCTTGACGACGCTGCCGGTCGGGCCAAGGCTGAGCGACTATTTGGCCGACGTGAATCGAGCGAAGGTTCGCTCGGTCGATTTTCTGGTGCGGCTCAATCGAGAATTGCACGAGCGGATCAAGTATGTGATCCGCATGGATCCGGGGGTGCAGAAGCCGGAGGAGACGCTCACGCTCGGCAGTGGGTCGTGCCGCGATTCGGCCTGGCTATTAGTCCAGATTCTGCGAAATCTGGGGCTCGCGGCGCGTTTCGTCTCGGGCTATTTGATCCAGCTCACCGCCGACGTGAAATCGCTGGACGGCCCCGTCGGGCCGGCACAGGACTTCACCGATCTGCATGCTTGGACGGAAGTGTATTTGCCTGGCGCGGGTTGGATTGGACTAGATCCCACGTCCGGTCTATTTGCCGGTGAAGGGCACATTCCGCTGGCATGCACTCCGGAACCGGCGAGCGCCGCCCCTGTGAGCGGCGGCTTGGAGGCCTGCGAGTCCAAGTTCCATTTCACGATGTCGGTCGCGCGGATTCACGAAGACCCGCGGGTGACCAAGCCCTATACCGAATCGCAATGGCAGGAGATCGAATCGCTCGGGCATCGCATCGACGCGGAGTTCGAGGCCGGGGCGGTGCGACTGACGATGGGTGGCGAGCCGACCTTCGTCTCGATCGACGACATGGACGGCGCGGAATGGAACACCGCGGCCGTCGGCCCGAACAAGCGAAAGCTGGCCGGCGACCTCATCAAGCGCTTGCGGCGGCGATTTGCCCCGGGCGGGCTGCTGCATTATGGACAAGGAAAATGGTATCCGGGCGAATCATTGCCGCGATGGGCCTTTAGTTGCTATTGGCGGCGCGACGGCGAGCCGATCTGGTCGAATCCGGATTTGATTGCCGACGAACGGATCAACTACGGATACGGCCAGGGCGAGGCGAAGGTGTTCGTCGATGCGCTAGCTGCCCGGCTCGGCGTTTCGGCCGATCTTGCGATCCCGGCTTACGAAGATGTCTGGCATTATCTTTGGAAGGAGCGGCGGCTGCCGACCAATGTCGATCCGCTGGAATCGAAGCTCGACGATCCAGGCGAGCGAGCGCGGCTGGCCAAGATTTTTCAGCAGGGATTGGATCACGTCGTGGGCTATGCCTTGCCGCTGCGCCGCGACCCGACTGCGGAGGGCCCGCGATGGACGAGCGGCCCGTGGTTCCTCCGCCGCGAGCACATGTTCTTGATTCCCGGGGATTCGGCGATGGGATTCCGTCTGCCGCTGGATTCGCTCCCTTGGTCTGCGCCCGCGGACCGGCAGTTTGCTGAAGCCCTCGATCCGCTGGCTCCGCGCGGGCCATTGCCCAAGGCGAGCGAGCTTTCTCGGCAACTGCGCGATGCGGCGGCGCGGCCTCACGCGTATCCGCGGCCCGAGCTGGCTCATGTTCAAAGCACTCTCCTATTGACGAGCGCGCATCGCCAGCGGCAGCCGGCGCGGGCAGTTCGACTGTCGTCGAGTGGCGAGACCGTCGCGCTCCAAGCCGATGTTTTTCAAGAGGCAGCCGTCGGTGACGAAGGGACTGGCTCGCAGGAGACGAACGGCCATCCGGAAGACAACGGGCAGTTCCCTTCGGCCGCGACGATGCACGAATCGCGCTCGTCGTCATTGCCAGCGACCGGCGAATCGGCGCCCAACGTCGTCCGCACTGCACTGTGCGTCGAGCCGCGCGAGGGACGGCTGCACGTGTTCATGCCGCCGCTGATCGATCTCGAGGACTATCTGGCGCTCGCCGCGGCGATCGAGGAAACGGCGGCCGAACTGTCGCTCCCGGTGGTGATCGAAGGTTATCTGCCGCCGCACGACCATCGCATCAATAACCTCAAGGTGACCCCCGATCCGGGCGTGATCGAGGTGAACGTTCAGCCGGGCCACAACTGGGACGAGCTGGTGAAGATCACGACCGGTCTATACCACGACGCACGCCAGTCGCGGCTCGGCACCGAAAAATTCATGCTCGATGGGCGGCATACCGGCACGGGTGGCGGCAATCACGTGGTGCTCGGTGGCCCGACGGCGGCCGACAGCCCTTTCCTCCGCCGGCCCGACCTGCTCCGCTCGCTCTTGGCATATTGGAACAATCACCCGTCGCTATCGTATCTCTTCTCGGGCATATTCATCGGCCCAACGAGCCAATCGCCGCGAATCGACGAAGCTCGGCACGATAGCCTCTATGAACTCGAAACCGCCTTTCAGCAAGTTCCCGAAGGGCAGCCCTCTCCGCCCTGGCTGATCGATCGCGTCTTCCGCAACTTGCTCACCGATCTAACGGGCAACACGCATCGCGCCGAGTTCTGCATCGACAAGCTGTTTTCGCCCGATTCGTCGTCGGGCCGGCTGGGGCTAGTCGAATTCCGCGCATTCGAAATGCCGCCGCATTCCCGCATGAGCCTCACGCAACAGTTGCTACTGAGAGCGCTCGTGGCCCGGTTCTGGCGCGAGCCGTATCGTCGGCGACTGGTGCGCTGGGGGACGATCCTGCACGATCGGTTCATGCTGCCGCACTTCGTCGCCGAGGATTTCGCCGACGTGATCGCCGAGTTGCGGCAGGCCGGCTATCCGCTCGAGCCGGAATGGTTCGCCCCGCATCTGGAATTCCGCCTCCCGCTTTATGGGCAGATTGCCTGCGCCGGGCTTAACTTGGAGCTTCGCGCGGCGATCGAGCCGTGGAACGTGTTGGGAGAAGAACCGGCGGGGGGCGCCACGGCGCGCTACGTCGATTCGTCGGTCGAGCGGCTGCAAGTGAAGGTGAGCGGAATGACCGACTCGCGGCACTTAGTCACTTGCAACGGCCGCCGCGTGCCGCTGCACCCGACGGGGACGGCGGGACAGTTCGTGGCCGGAGTGCGCTACCGGGCCTGGCAGCCGCCGAATTGCCTCCATCCGCGAATTCCCGTTCACACGCCGCTGGTGTTCGACATCTTCGATTCTTGGTCCAATCGCTCGCTCGGCGGCTGCACCTGGCATGTATCGCATCCCGGCGGACGGCATTACGAGCATTTCCCCGTCAACGCCAACGAAGCCGAAAGCCGCCGCGCCGCCCGCTTCTTCAAAATGGGCCACACCCCAGGCCCCATGCCCCCGCCGCGCGAAGAGTACAGCCGCGAATTCCCGCTGACGCTCGACTTGCGGCGGAGCTAAGAGCCTATCCGAGAACCGCCTAGGACTGTCCCCTTTGCCCAGGCGGTTCTCGGATAGGCTCTAAGGCACGGACGCGTGACCGGCGGGACAATCCGGAAGCAAATCAATAGAGATCGGATTCGTTGAGTGACTCAGTATCGAATCGATGACGTTGCGGACGGCTTGCGCCGGCTTTTTCGGATGCCCTATCGAAGCGGAAGATAGAAAACGCTGTTGCGCGCCTCGTCGGGCCTCGCACAAAACGATATCAGTTCCAAATCTTCGATGACCTCACCGACGCCCGGGCCCAATTGGTGGCAATAAATGACTGCAATGAAATCGCGCTAAGCGGCATGCCACTTGGCCGCGATTGCCAAAAGATCTTCGTCTTGCGTAAACAGCAGCCGATCGAGTTGCATGGTTCGCGCCAACAGAGTGTCGTCGTCATGCTCTCCGGTTCCATCCTCTTGCGAGGTCACGACATCAACCGCGCGGCGGCGAAGTCCTTCCGTGATCGCCCGCGGCACGTGCACGTCCATGTACAGCCCGAACGGCATCTCAGATTCCCTTCTCGGTGCGACGGCGCAGTAATTCCTCCCTGGAAACGGGTTGTGCGGGTCGGGTCGAGTCGTTGGCTGCGGCGGACGCCTTCGTCTCGGCGACCATCGATTCGTAATGGTCGTAGAAATACGTCAACACAGCGTAGACCTCCTCGGGCCGCAGGTCGGGATGCTGTCGCAGCAACTCCTCCGCCGTCCAGCCGTGGTGGTAATGCTCGGCGGCCAAATGGCTCACCTTGTACCGCGTTTTGCCAATGCGAGCCGTACCATCGGCGCCCAGGGTCAGATGCGGGTAGTGTGCGGACGTTGCCATAGTTCAAGGCTCCCACGATTCAAGTCGGCGTGCGGAACGGCGCCTGGCTCTTATTGACGCCATCGTCACATTGTATCCTCCTGCCAGCCAAGAGCGAACGTCGATTGGCATCCGGGCCACCATTGTTGCGGCGCGGTCTCCCGACCGTGACGCATCTGCGACCGCATCTCGGATATGGGAATTGGGAGACCTTCGGTCGGGGTCTGTGCGGGGTCAGGAGACCCGCGCAAAACCTGCGCACCCTCGGCGACAGTTTTTATCCGGTGAGTGTGCCAGGCGGGACTTCGTCGGTCCAGACCTTGAAAGTCTGGAGCTGATTCGCGCCGAAGATTGTCGTGAGGGCGACGTCTGCGGCGTCGCGGCCCCGCGCCATCAACACCCGGCCAATGCGCGGCGTATTGTTTCGCGCATCGAAGGCGTACCACTGTCCGCCCAAGTAGGCCTCGAACCAAGCGCTGATGTCCATCGGATAAGGCGCGGCGGGCACTCCAATGTCACCGAGATAGCCGGTGCAGTACCGCGCGGGAATGTTCAGCGTCCGGCAAAATGTGATCGCCAGGTGCATGTAGTCGCGGCAAACTCCGATGCGCTCGCGGTATGCATCCAGCCCGGTCCGATCGACTCGCGCTTGTTGGTAATCGAAGCGAATGTGCTGATGGACGAAGCTGCAGATCGCTTGCACGCGCTGCCAGCCGGGTTGATACCGGCCGAACAGATTCCAACTGAGGTCCTTGAGTTCGCTGTCGACCTCGCAATAACGGCTGGCCAGCAGGAACTGCAACGTTTCATGTGGCAAATCTTGCACTTCTTGCTGCGGTGCATTCGGGACTTGCAAGTCGGGCAGGCCGCAGTCGTCGACGATCGCATCGTTGCGAAACAGCACTCGCCCGGCCGGGGCAACGACGCGGCCACACCGGTTCCCGTAACAATCGGTGTAGTCCGTGACCGGCAGCCACGGTTCTGACTCAAGCCGCTCGGGCTTTCTAATGGTCGGCGAGCGCGACGGATGCAGGTATAGCATCAGCACGACGGCCGCCGGACGCGGAAAGGTAAATGCAACTTCGCAACCGACTCGGATGAGCATGGACTCCCGATCCAATGCCGCCCAGGATTCAAGGCAATAATATAACGAGTCGCGGAAGGTCGCGACCACCGAAATTGCCGCCTCCAAGATCGCCGGTTGCCTTGGTGGTGATCGCCGATTGCGGTATTGTAGGTGTGCGCGGACCGCGCGGCAATCCGCGGCGATCATCTTTGCGTGGCAGCTCGAGAATGCCCGGTCGTGAGGTAAGAAGGTAAATGGCCATCCATTATGTGTTCGCTTATGGCAGCCTGATCAACTCCGAGAGCCGAGCTAGAACCGGTGGGTCGGGCGTGGCGATTCCGGCCCGAGTCACGGGAGTCCAACGGGCTTGGAACTTCGTCGATCGAGAGTCCGGAATGACGGCGCTGGGCGTCGTGCGTCGCGACGAATCGGTGACGAACGGGACACTCGTAGCGGTTCGCTCGGCCGACTTGCCGCTGTTCGATCGACGAGAGCGAGGATATACGCGGACGAGATTGGAACGCGCGCGTGTCGTTGGCTGGAACGGACAGGAAGTCGTGGAAGACCCGATTTGGATTTATCTTCCCAACGAGCCTGGATGGCCCTCGAAGGATAGCCCCATCGCACAATCCTATGTCGATGTGGTGTTGGCCGGATGCCTGGAGGTGGGTGCCGCCTTTGCTGCCGAGTTTGTGCGGACCACGACGAACTGGGACTATCCGTGGATTGACGACCGATCGACGCCGAGATACGCGCGCGCCATGCAGAACGTTTCGCGCGCCAAGCACCTCGAAATGGACAGAATACTTTTAGAGAACGGCGATCTCCTGCAAGGTCGGGGCCCACTTTTTCCCCCAGCCCCCGAATTTGGTTGACGACCTTGCGCGCGGGCAACTAGAATGGCGCGCGTTCATCGGAAGAACCGTCACGACGCGAACGGAGATTGAGGACTTGCCGGCGGCCGTTCAGGCCGCTTTGCGCCGGGGACGCTTGAGTCTCGGGTCGCTCGGCGGGTTCGCTGCCTTACGCTCGGCGAGACTTCAACGGCATTGCGGGGCGAAGTCCTTCGTCGGAGTTTAGGAGTTGGGCCGGGCGGGTCACGCGGGCGAGCTTCTGATTCGGAGGCGGCTATGGACCTAAAGCAGGGCACGATGTGCCAACGCTCAGCCCGCGCATCGCTTCGCGCCGCCGCCATCGTTGCCGTCGTCGCGATCGTTTGCTGGCTGGCGATTCATGCGCACGCCCAAGTCGCCATCATGGCGACCGCCGAGGCGACGCCGGACGATCAGGCCAACGCATCCAAGGGGTTTGCGGTTCTCAGGGCCGACAGCAAAATCGTCGAATTGATTGAAGACTTCAATCGCTACGCCGGTAAGAAATCGTGGGAACTTGCCTTTCGCGCCCTGAACTCGATCGACGAGGCCAACAACCGGGGCATGGTCCCGGCCGGCGACGGCTTTCTGGTGCCCGTCCGAGCCCGAGTGAAACAATGTCTGCTCCTACTTCCGCCCGAGGGGCGCGAAGCGTATCGGCTGTTCAACGACTCCGCCGCCAAGCAGCTTTGGGACCGCGTGCAAGACACTCGCGTCCGGATGCCGTCCGACGAGCTGGAGAAGCTGCGCAAGCTCGTTGAAGTCTATTTCCTGACGAGGGTCGGTGACTTGGCGGCCGATCGGCTGGGGGACGCGCTATTCGAGCAAGGCAACTTCGCCGGCGCGGAACAGATGTGGCGGCTCGTCGTCGAAACCTATCCCGATAGCCAATTGCCGATTGCCAAGCTGCAGGTCAAGCGCTGCGCCGCTCTTTCGCAGCTCGGCCGCCGCGATGCGCTGACCGCAGTCGCGGCCCAGGTGCGTGAGCAGTATGCCGATCAGAAGGTGACGATCGGCGGGCAGGAAGTTGCCGCCGCGGAATTCGCCGAGTCGCTTCTCTCCGGCGGATCGCAAAGCCAGGCGAAGCCGTCTGCCGATGCCAAGGTGATCCAGTTGCCTGCCGCCGACGAGCCCGTCTGGCAGGTTCGCGTCGTCGGCCCCAACCTGACTGGGATAACCGATCCTCAAACGGGAATGCCGATGAGTTCGTCGAACCTTCGCACCGTTCCCGGCAGTGCCGTGGACGACAAGCGGTTTTACGGAAATTGGCTGGGAACGATCTACGCGGCCGACTTGGAAACGGGAAAGATGCTGTGGCGCACGGGCAAATTCACCGACGCGACCCAACAGGTGACCAATTATCTTCAGCAGGGAGTGTCGCTCGATAGTTTCTACTTGGTTTCCGCCGGCAGCAAGCTGCTCGCCATGCGTCAGGGATCGAAGAACCTGCTCGGTGAGCTGCTCGGCGGCCAATCGGGGCAAGACAACAATCTGCACCTCGAATGTTTGGATGCCGCTTCGGGCAAGACGGTTTGGAGCATTCGCGGACTGGGGCAAACGATTGTCTCCGTCCCTTACGTCGTGGATGGCGTCGCGTATGCTGCCGCCATTGCGGCCAACAATTCGACCATGAACTTGGTTGCGATCAGCATGACTACGGGGCAATTGCAGTGGCAGGTGCAGCTCGGGACTCCGCAAAACACCAGAAATTGGCGCGGTGGCTTGACCTTCGGCGGCCCGAGCATGCTCGCCGTCGGTGGAATGCTGTACGTGGCGACGAACAACGGCGCGTTTCTGGCCATCGACCTGGCCAGCCATCAGGTGGAATGGGCGCTTAAGCACGATACTAAGCCTCCCACGGACAACCAGCGATTCTGGTTCAACGGCATGATGGTGACTCCGGTGGAAGCCCCGGGCACGCTGCTCGACGACAACGGAGTGTTTTATCTGAAGGACGGCTCGGCGAGTTTGCTCTACGCGCTCGATCCTACGGCACCGAGCGTTAAGTGGAAACGGCCGATTTCCGCCGACGAATCGGTTGCCGCGATCGATGGACAAACGGCCTATCTTCTGGGGCATGAGTTGTCGGCGCTCGATCTGAAATCGCGAAAGCTGCTTTGGAGCACCAAGATTCCCGGCGAGAACGTCGCACTCAAGCCGCTGGCATGCCCCGAGCACGTCTTCGTGCCGACGGCCCGCGGAATCTTCGATATCGATCCTGCCAATGGCGATATCCGCCGCGTGTTCCGCGGCGCGGATCGCGAGTCGGGCCTCTGCCGGTTATTGCTGGCCGGCGACAAGCTGATCGGGATCAGCGACACGGCGGTGACGGCCTATCCGATCCGGCGCGAGAAGACGACCAAGCTGAACTCGCAGGCGACGAAATAGAGTCATCGTGTTGGCGATCCAGGAGCGACCTATGAACAAGCAGCTACAGATTCTGCAACTCACTCGAATCGCTCGCTGGCTGGCAAGGCCGATTGCCGCAGTGACGACGCTAGCGATCGTCTCCGCGGCGCTGGCCGACGAGGGGATCGTCGTCCGCGGCAGCGGCTCGGCGACGGGCCGGCCGACGCAAATCGAGATGTCGGCAACGCTCAGCGCCGAGGCCGAGTTGGCCGCCGATGCGAGCGTGAAATTTCGCGATGCCAAGAAGCGGGCTCTGGCCGCGATCGCCGGCCTGAAGAATCCCGACCTCTCGATCGTTCCGGGAGGCGTCTCGGTGGGTAGCGGCGCCGATGCCAACACCCAAATGATGATTATGCGCGGCATGGCGGTGCCGAACACGACCCAGAAAGTTCGGCTCACCGAAACCAGTCGCATCGTCCTCGCCCACGCCGATAAACTCGAACCGGATGAGTTGCTCGACAAACTGCTCAAGATTCTCGACGTGGCCAAGGACGCGGGCTTTCAAATCGGTCCCGCTCCCGCGACAAATTATTTAGAGATGCAGCTCCGCGCCCAGGAAGGGGGCGAGGGAGGCGCCACGGTGTCGTTCAAGCTGCCCGATAGCACGGCCCTGCGCGAGAAGGCTTACGAAGCGGCCATCGACGACTCGCGAACCAAGGCCCAGAAGCTGGCCGAATTGTCGCGTGCCAAGCTGGGGCGGATCTTGTCGGTGCATGAGGAGGGATCGGGCAAATCCGATTCCGACGTGGCGCCGATGATCATGTATTTTTACGGCGCCCTGGGGAACAAAGGTGCGGCGGAGGACAAGTCGCTCTCCAACTCGACCTCCGGCGATCTTACGCTGCACGTCAATTTGACCGTGCAATTCGAAATGGCAAAGTAGATTCAAATTGATGCTTGAATAAGAAGGGACGGGCAGATGAGTAAGCGCTCTCGAAATCTCGCCCGCAATTGCGCCGTGTACTTGCTCGCAAATACGCTCTTGGCGCTTTCTGTCGCGTCGGAGGCTCGCGCCGCGCAGGGCGTGGAAGGGATCGTCGTGCAAAGTACCGGCTCTGCCTCCGCCCGCCCGACTCAGGTCGAGATGTCGGCGAAACTTGCCGCCGATGCGGAACTGGCCGCTGACGCGGCCGTCAAATTCCACGACGCCAAGAAACGCGCCCTCGCGGCGTTAGCCGCGTTGAAAAACTCCGATCTGTCGGTGACTCCCGGCGGCGTTACCGTCGCCGCTAGCCTCGATGCGAATTCCCAGCAGATGTTGGCGATGCGCGGCATCTCGGCCGGAACGACGAACCAGAAGGTGCGGATCGCAGAGACCAATCGCATTGTGCTGGCCCATGCCGACCAACTCGAACCGGAAGAATTGCTGGCGAGCCTGCTGAAGATTCTCGATGTCGCCAAGGACGCTGGTTTCCAGTTCACCTTGCCGCCAACGAACGACTATTACGAGATGCAAGCCCGGGCGCAAGAGGGGCAGGTGGTTTTTTTGTTCAAGCTCCCCGATAGCACTATTTTGCGCAAGAAGGCGTACAAGGCCGCCATCGAGGATGCGAAAGCCAAGGCCCAAGAATTGGCCGACCTATCTTCGACCAAGTTGGGGCGCATCTTATCCGTGGTAGAGGGACCGGGAGGCAACATGCAGAGGGTTGTTTACTACAACTCGGCGATGAATCAAGCCGGCGGCGACGACAATGCGCTTACGAGCGTTTCCTCCGCAGAGGTCACGCTGCGGGTCAATCTGACCGTGCAATTCGAGATCGCGAAATGAGTTTTGTGGAGAGTAAAGGAGTAAACATGAAATCCATCTGCGGAACTCTGCTGGCCATCTCCGTCCTGTATATCGGCGCATCGTCCGCGCTGGCTCAAGACATCCTTCCCAAACACATCACGCCGCAAGCGCAAACCGCCATCAAGAAGGGCCTCGATTTCCTGGCCAAAACCCACAGCGAAGACGGCTCGTTCTCCGGCGACCCAGGCGGCCAGGCCTATCCCGTGGCCATGACGGCGCTCGCCGGCATGGCCTTCTTGGCCAACGGCAACACCCCGTCGCGCGGTCCTTACTCCGACCACGTCGCCAAGATCGTCGAATATCTGACGAACAACGGCCAGCCGAGCGGACTGATCAGCAGTGCTTCACAGGAGCAAGGCATCTCGATGCACGGGCATGGCTTCGCGCTGCTATTTCTAGCTTCCTGTTACGGCATGGAGACCAACGACCGGATGCGCGACCGGATGAAAAAGGTCATCAACAAAGCCATTCACTTGACGGCCAGCTCCTCGTCGAACGGCGGTTGGTCTTATACTCCCGGCACCGGGGACGAAGGCTCGGTGACCGTGACGCAGATCCAAGGCCTCCGCGCGGCGAGCAACGCCGGTTTCACGGTCCCCAAGGGGGCCATCGAAGGAGGCGTTCACTATTTGGAAATGTGCAAGACGCCGGAGGGAGGCATCTGCTACCAGCTTGGCTTCAACAGTGGACCGCGCCTGCCGATTTCCGCCGCCGCGATTGCCACGCTGTACAACGCCGGTGAATACGATTCGAAGCTGGCCGACTCGTGTCTGGCGTATGTCAGCCAACAGTTCGAAGTCCACAAAGGCACGTTCGACAAAGGGGGCGGGCACAACTACTACACCCATCTCTACGCCGCCCAGGGCTTCTACCAGGCCGGCGACAAATACTGGGACGGCTACTTCCCCGGCGCCCGCGATCAACTGATTAAACTGCAGTCCGGCGACGGTTCCTGGCCCGGCGACTTCATCGGCCAGACCTACGGCACGAGCATCGCCTTGATTATCTTGCAGCTTCCTTACAAGTATCTGCCCATTTATCAGCGCTAGAGGAGTTTCCGTGACCACCGAGATCGAAACTGAAGAAGACCTCGCCGGACTCGAGCGGCTCCGCTCGGCACGCGATTCGATTCGCCAGCAGATGGCCGGCACCATCGTCGGTCAGGAAGATGTGGTCGAGCAATTGCTCGTTTGCCTCTTCGCCCGCGGCCACTGCATCCTCGAAGGGGTGCCTGGGCTGGCCAAGACGTTGATGATCCGCACGCTCGCTCAGTGCATGTCGTTGGATTTCAATCGCATCCAATTCACGCCCGACCTGATGCCTTCCGACATCACGGGAACGGACGTGATGTACGAGGACCGCGGCTCGGGGGACCGAACTTTCAAATTCATCCGCGGACCGATCTTCGCGAACGTGCTTTTGGCCGACGAAATCAACCGCACGCCGCCGAAAACGCAAGCCGCGCTCCTGGAAGGAATGGCCGAGCGGCAGGTTTCCGTCGGCGGCGAGCGGCATCATTTGCCCGATCCATTCTTCGTGCTCGCCACGCAGAATCCGATCGAGCAGGAAGGGACCTACCCGCTGCCCGAGGCCCAGTTAGATCGGTTCCTGATGAAGGTGCTCGTCCGCTATCCGAGCGAACACGAAGAGCGGAGCATCTATCGGCTCACTTCGACTGGCAATCCGGTCGCGCCGACACAGGTGCTCAGCGGCGAGGAGATGCTCGCGCTGCAACGGATCGTACACAAGGTGCCGGTGAGCGATTATTGCGTCAACTATGTGGCGAATCTGGTTCGCTCGACTCGGGCCGGCGATCCCAAGGCCCCGCGGTTCATCAAGGACTGGGTGCTTTGGGGAGTCGGGCCGCGCGGCGGGCAATCGCTGATCGCGGCGGCGCAGGCTCGAGCCGCGCTCGATGGCCGCCCCGAGGTGGACGTGAGCGATATTCAGGCGATGGTCGCCGCGGTGCTGCGGCATCGGATCGTGCTCAACTACAACGCCGAGGCCCAGGGGCAAACGGCGGAAACGGTCATTCAAAAACTCGTCGATGCGATTCCGCTCGACCGCGCCGCGGAGCAAGCCCATGAGCGAATCGGTCACGTACTTAAAGCCTGAAATCCTTGCCCGGATCGTGCCGCTCGGGTTGCGAGCGCAGCGCGTCGTCGAAGGGACGATGTCGGGGCTGCACCGCTCGCCGCTGCACGGGATGAGCGTCGAGTTCGCCGACTACCGCGAATACACGCCCGGCGACGATCTCAAGCGCCTCGATTGGAGAGCCTACGCTCGCTCGAACCGCTATTATATAAAGCGGTACGAGGAAGAGACGAACTTCCGGGCGACCCTGTTGCTGGATGCCTCCGCGTCGATGCGTTATGGCCGGGCCGCCGCGCGGGGCGAAGGGGGCTTCACCAAATTCGACTACGCCGCCACGCTCGCCGCCTCGCTGGCCATGCTCTGCGTCAAGCAGCGCGATGCAGTTGGACTCGCGCTGTTCGACAACGCCGAGCGCTCGTGGCTGCGCCCCTCGGCGGCCCAGTCGCAGATGATCAAGATTCTCGATGCGCTCGAATCGGCCCGCCCCGACCGCACGACCGATCTCGGACTCGTGCTCAACAAAGTGGCCGCTCAGATCAATGCCCGCGGGCTGGTGATCGTGATCTCCGATCTGCTTTGCGACCTCGACGCGCTATATCAAGGTCTCGGCCGAGTGCAGCATCAAGGTCATGACGTTCTCATCTTTCACGTGTTGGACGAGGAAGAGATCGAATTGCCGTTCAACGACTCGGTGCTGTTTCGCGATATCGAAGGGAGCGAGGAGATCTTCGCCGAGCCGTGGGCCTTTCGCCAGGAATATAAGCGGGCAATGGAGGATTTCATCGACGACGTCGGCAACCGCTGCCGCGCGGCCGGGATCGACTACACGCTCTTGACGACGTCCGATGATTTGGGGCAAGGGATGGCCCGCTATCTGCACCAGCGGCAGAGCATGGCAGGCCGGCGGATCGGCAAAATCACGTCCTCGTCTCACGAATATGCCGCCCCCCCGCCGCACGGAGGCGAGGCATGACTTTTATGGCCGGATCGCTGCTCGGCGGGCTGGTGCTGGCCTCCGTGCCGATCATCATCCACATCCTGAATCGGCGACGGTTCCAGATCATCGATTGGCCGCCGATGAAATATCTCAAGCTCACGCTCAAGCGGAACCGCCGCCGCATCCGCATCGAGCAGATGATCCTGCTGGCCATGCGCACCCTGGCGGTGATCCTATTGATTCTGGCGATCGCCCGGCCAGTGATCCCGCAAAACGGGCTGGCCGCACTCTTTCCCGGCCGCAGTCGAACGAGCCACTTGATCGTGATCGACGATTCGCTCTCGATGGGCTACACGACGGCCGGGCGCTCGGCCTTTCAGGTCGCGCAAAATGCAGCCGCCGATTTGCTCAAACTGGCCGGTACGCAGGACAGCGTGACGCTCATGGTAACATCCGCGCCGGATCGGCCGCTTGTGCGCGACGGCAGCTTGCAAGATGCCGCGAAGTTTTCCGACCTTGTCGCCGGGCTTTCGCTCACCGACACGCCGAGCAACTGGGCCGTGACGCTCGACGGCGTGAATGCGGCCCTCTCGACCGCCATCTATTCCGATAAGGAGGTCGTGATAATCACCGACCTGCGGCGCTCCGGATGGTCGAAAGACGTGACCCGCGTGGCCAACGACCTGGCAGCCGAGCGAATTCCGCTGCGGATTCTCGACGTCGGAGATCGCCGGACGGATAACGTCGCGCTGATGAAGTTCGAGTTGGAAGATGCGATTCCCTTGCCCGATCAGCCGATCCATCTGGCGGCCGAAATCCGCAACCACACGGCCGCCACGATCGCCGGCGCGCAGGCCACGCTCAGCGTCGATCGCGACAGCCGGCCAGTGCTGCTCCCCGATCTGCCCTCGGGCGCGAGCACGAATGTGCCGCTCACGCTGACGCTCGACTCGCCCGGACCGCACGCGATTTCGCTCGCGTTGGGGAAAGACGCACTGCCGCAGGACGACGTGCGGTATCTGAGCCTCGAAGTCCGCCCCACCGTCTCCGTGCTGCTGATCGACGGTGCGCCGTCGGCGCAAAAGTTCGAGTCGGAAACCGATTTCTTGGCGCTGGCCTATTCGGTTGGCGCTCGGCCGTGGAGCGTGGAGCGGATCAGCCAATTCGATCCGCGGCGGTTGGTTCCCGGCGCGGCCGATGTGCCCGACGTGTTGGTGCTGGCGAACGTCGCATCGTTGACGGCCGAGCAGGCCGCGGCCGTCGAGCGGCTCGTGCAACGCGGGATGGGACTGATGATCTTCAGCGGCGATCTGGTCGACGTGGACCTGTACAACCAACGGCTCTATCGCGATGGCCGCGGCGCATTGCCGGCGAAGCTCGATCGACCGGTCGATACGCCCGCCACGGGGATCGTCGTCGAAAAGGATCCGCAGTCTCCCTTGGCTCCGCTGGCCAAGCTGGTTCCGGAGTCGCTGGCCCGGATTCATGCCAACCAGTATACGACGGTCCAATTCAGTACGCCGCCGCCGGAAGGCGTGAGCGTGTTGGCACGCTGGAACAATTCCGAGAATCCGCCCGCCGTGGTGCAAAAGGTGTTCGGCAAGGGGCGCGTGCTGCTCTTCACCTGCACGGCAGGCAAGAAATGGACCGATTGGCCCCTCGATCCGACCTATCTGCTCGCGGTTCGCTCGGCGGCCCTGGCGATTGCCCGCAGCCAGGAAGCCGGCGGCGCGATCGCGGCCGGCGAGGCGATTCGCGTGCCGCTCGACAATAACCAGGCGGCCCTCGATCCGAAGATGACGATTCCGGGCAAGACCGCGCCCGATTCGGTCGAGATCGAGAAGCCCTCGCCGAACTCGAGCTTGCTGCGCTACGGCAAAACTTACCACTCGGGGATTTACACGCTCTCGTGGCGCGATGAGCGGTCGAACCCTCGTTCGCTGCGCTTCGCCGTCAATCCGCCGCCGAGCGAAAGCGATCTCGATCCGCTCTTGGAACCTCAACTGACCGAGCTGCTCGGCAATCTCAAGCCGACCATCCAGCGCTACGACACGAGCGGCGCAAGCCTCAGCACCCCGCCTCGCGAAATCTGGCGCCCGCTGGCCACGATGCTGCTGGGGCTGCTAGGGTTGGAAGCAGTCTTCGCCGTCTGGGTGGGAAGAGAACGATAGGCGACCGCAGATGAACTCAACGAAGAGAACCGCAGATGAACGCAGATGAACACAGATTGAAGTTATGTCGCGGCGGCGGCGCCGCCGTCGAATCAGTAACAAATCCGTGTCGGGGCACCCGCGCCAGCGGGTCGGCGTCCATCTGCGGTCGCTTTGTCTTCTTGGCGTTCTTGGCGTCTTGGCGGTAAACAAAACGATGTCGGAAAGCTTGTTGCGATATCTGCTGAATGTCGAGCCGGCCCCTTGGACCGAAGGGGGCGAGATGCGCCTGGGCTGGCTCAATCTGCCGCAGCACGATTTCGCGCTGTTGCTGCTCTTGGGTATTGTCGCCGCGGCGGCCGCGATTCTCTATCTCTACCATCGCGAAGGCCGAATGCTCTCGCGATTTGCCCGGCTGTCGCTCGCCGCCCTGCGATTCCTGACGCTCGCCGGCGTGCTCGCGATGCTGCTCGAGCCGGCGATCATCTTCACCAAGCGCGAAACGATCCCCTCGCGCCTTCTGGTGCTGGTGGACGACTCCGAGAGCCTGGATTTCAAGGATGCCTACGTCGACGCCGGCCAAGCCAAGCGGATTGCCGATGCGCTCCAGCTCAAATCGGTCGACGCGCTGCGCGAGCAAACCCGGCTCAAGCTCGCCGAGCGGGCCTTCGAGCGCGGACTGCTGACCAAGCTCGCGGAGAATGGCGATCGCGTCGTCACGCGCCACGATTTTTCCGGCCAGCTTTTCGATCCGCAACCCGCCGCCGAGTCAACGAGATCAACCTTGGCGGCGTCCACCCGCGACCGCAGCACCACCGGCATCGGCACCGCGGTCAAGCAGGCGCTGGCCGCCTATCGCGGTCAGCCGCTGGCCGGGATGCTGATCGTCACCGACGGCCAATCGAACACGGGCGAGCCAGTGAACAAGGCCGCCGAAGCCGCCGCGGCCGAAGGCGTTCCGCTAGTGGCCCTCGCCGTCGGCACGCCCGAAGGGCCGCGCAACGCCGCGATCACGAAGATCGACGTCAGCCCGGTCGTCTTCGTTCGCGACACGAATCAGGCCCATGTGATCGTTAATTCCCGCGGGATGGCCGGGCAGCCGGCCAATGTCGTGTTCGAGCGGCAATCCGAGGGAGGCGCGTGGGAAGAAATCGGCCGCAAGCCGGTCGTGCTCGAAGAATCGGGCACGGTGCAGACCGTCACCTTCGATTTCAAGGAAGACCGCCCGACGAAGCTCGTCCTGCGGGCGACGATTCAAGACGCCGGTCCGGAGCTGACCACCGCCGACAACGTCCAGCTTGCCGAGGTCCGCGTCATCCGGCAGAAGATCAAGGTGCTGTTCGTCTCGGGGCATTCGTTTCCGGAGTTCGAGTTCATCCGCAACATGCTGCTCCGCGACAACGCCCTTTCCGCCGGCATCTGGCTGCAAACGGCCGAGAAGGATTACACGCAGCCCGGCACGCCCGGCATCAAGCGGCTGCCGATCAATAGCGAGGAGTTAAACGACTTCGATTGCGTGATCCTCTACGATCCCGATCCGGCGCTCTGGCCGGAGGCGTTCCCACAGATGCTGGTCGATTTCGTCGGCAAGGCGGGAGGCGGCTTGATCTATGTGGCCGGCGAGCGGTTCACCAAGGATTTCTTCGATCGGCCCGACGATCCCAATTCCGTTTGGCTGCCGCTCTTGCCGGTGGTCTCCGAGCCGGGACTATTCCGCACTGATGTTACCGCCAAGCTGAGCGCGAAGAACGCCTGGAAGCTCGAGATCAGTCCCGAAGGTCATGCCGATCCGGTCTTTCAATTCGCCGAAAAGCCGGAGGAAAACGATCGCATCCTCTCGGCCTTGCCCGGCATGTTCTGGCATTATCCGGTGACGAGGGCCAAAGCGGGAGCGACCGTGCTCGCCCGCCACGCCGATCCGCGGATGCGGAACGAATACGGCAATCACGTGCTCTTGGCCACGCAATTGGTCGGGCCGGGGCGGAGCTTCTTCGTCGGCTTCGATTCGACCTATCGCTGGCGCTATCTCGACGAGCAGACGTTCGACGGCTTCTGGGCCCGGATGATCGATCGCGCCGGCCGCTCGAAGCAGCTCGGTGGCCGCTATCCGTATTCGCTCTCGACCGATCGGGCCGGCTATCGCCCCGGCTCGCAGGTAACACTGACCGCGCGGTTCGAGAACCCGAACGACAAGGACGCCGGGCTGGATCAGATGCACGGCGAAGTCGAATTGCCCGACGCCCCGCCGCTCTCCATCACGCTCTCGCCGCGCAAGAACGATTCGACCGCCTTCGAGGCCACGTTTCCAGTGAGCAAGGCGGGACCGCATTTCGTCAAAGTCTGGGCTGGCGACCCCGACGCGAAACAAATGATCCGCGCCGCGACGCTCGAATTCCCCGTCGAGCTGCCAAACCTCGAATACGACCAGCCGACGCTGAACCTGCCGGTGCTGCAAGGCCTGGCCAAAGCAACCGGCGGCGCGGTCTTCGACCTTTCCGAGATCGACCAAATCCCCGACGCATTCAAAATCAAACGGATCGCCCGAGTGCTCGAAGACCGCCAACCGATCTTCAACGCCCCGCTCCTATTCGGCTTCGTCCTGCTCTGCCTATTCGTGGAATGGGTCTTGCGCAAAAAATGCCGGCTGATCTGACGGCGCGGGTCAATGCCAATGCCGGGGAATAGGACTCAGGGTGACTTCGGCTGCTCTGTCAAACTCTGATAAATCGCGCGGAAATCGTCTTGGGTCTCGTCCCAATGCGACGGTGTTGTCCACGTATTAACTTGGTTCCAGCGTGTGGTAGTTTCAATATACGTGTCCAAGAATCTCACCTTGACGTTTTTCGTCGTCCCGCTTACTTCGTATTGAATTGCGTCCGCGCCGTTTATTTTAAGTTCCTTTGGTCCTGTCTCAGTGCGATCCTCAATCTTTTTCTTCTCGCGCGCCATTCTCATGGTCGCATCCGCGTACTCCCTCAGTGACTTGAATTTAAGGTCTCCCTTCGGTTCGCTGATTACAACTAGAAATGCCCCTTTGTCTGGCGACTTCGCCTGAATATGTCGTTCGAGCACACCGGCCAAAACCGTGGTTTCCCACCCTTCCGGCAAAATGATTTGCACTCGTTTGTCCTTGCTTTGGAGAACCTTCGAATCGTCTGCCCCCGATGCGATACAGCCCAAAAACAACAACGCCGGAATCGCCATTGAGAATCGTCTAGTCATTTGATCCACCGAGTTCCTTTCAGAACAGAGTCGGCTGCTGGGGCGATGGTGAAGTTGTAGGCCTTGCAATCCTACTGAATTGAACGCCTGATTCCGCAAGGGATTGTCATTTTTTTTGGCCGATCGCGGGCATTCTTTTTGCGCCCTAAACCCAAGGGCCGTTCTTCTGGTGCAGCAATTCGGATGCCGTGGCTCGAGTAAACACAGTTCAGAACGATTTATTAATTCGCGATTACTCCTAGGCTCCCCCCGAGGCGGCTTCCACGTCAATAATGAACTCCGTGCCCGCCTCCGTCGGAATCGCGTCGCCCGCCTCACGGCAGTCGTCAATATAAAGTTCCATCGCTTCGCGGGCATTGTCGAGCACCTCGGCCCGCGTGTCTACCTGACTGATGCAACCGGGCGGCGTCGCAGCGCTGACGACGTATCGGCCGTCTTGCTCCTGCTCCAAAGCAACTGTGTATCGCAGTCGATTCTTCTCCGGCGTTTGGCTGGACCGATATCTGCGCCGAGTATTCTACCTTGTGACGCGGCCGGCGGCCACGCGGCGACAGGCAACTCGTCTCTGCCCCAACGGGGCTACGCCCTCCAGGCATACTCGGCGTAGGCCGAGGCGGCCAACGCCGGGCTGGAGGGCGCAACGAGTTTTCATAGAAGGAACGCCGCGTCAACGCACAAAAAAAAGGGGACGCGACGGGCGCGAACTGCATTTTGCGGCGGATGCCATTCCGGGTCCGCGCCCTGCGGTTCCGAATCCGCTCTTGTTCAATCGCATTTTTGTCTCGAAATTTCCGGTCCGCGGCGCGGCGTGGTATAACTCCAGGCTATGGCAACGATCGATTCACTATCGCTCGCCGAGCTGCCGCGAATGCAATCCGAGCTTGTCGCGCGGCTGGTGCGGGTTCGCCGGCGCGTGCGGCTGCGGCTGGTGATCGAGGGGCTGGCGATCGTGCTGGCGGAAGCGGCGGGCCTCGCGCTGTTCACGTTTTGGGCCGATCATGCATTTCGACTCGGCGTGGGGGCGCGAATCGGGCTGTTGATCGTCGCCGCCGGCATCCTACTCGTCGAAGCTTGGCGGCGGATCTTCGCGCCGTTGCTGATACCGCTGGGGCTAGTGGCGCTGGCTGGGGCGATCGGCCGCAAGACGCACGCCGGCGACGACGGCGATTTGGGGGGACGCGTTGCCTCTGTCCTGGAACTGCCGGCGCTGCTCGCTGGCCGCACTGCGCCCAGCGCCGCGATGATCGAGCGAGCAGTGCGCCATCGTCACGAGGCGCTAGCGCGCGTCGATTTCGGCGCCGCGCTCGATCATGCGCGGCTCCGCAAAATGCTAATGCTACTGCTGGCGGCTGTTTTGATCCCGACGTCGCTCGTCGTTGTATTTCCCGATATGGCGAGCCTCTGGGCGCGGCGGCTGTTTCTCGCCTCGCGCGAGCCGTGGCCGCAAAATACCTACCTGCGAGTCACCGATGACCGCAATGGCCGAATCCAAGCGCCGCGCGGAGAGCCGTATGTGCTGCGGGCAAGCGCTCGCGACGGGAGCCTAGCCCCCGAGAAGATTCTGCTCACGATCCGCGGCAACGATAAGACGAGCGTGCTGATGAAGCAATTCGGCGACAACGATTTCCGCCACGATTTCGCCGTCATCGAGCAGCCGCTCGAATTGGAGTTGGAAGGAGGAGACTCCGATTACGGGCCGGTGCTGCTCGATCCGGTCGATCGCCCGCGGATCGTCGGCCTGGAGTTGCAGGCCCAGCACCCGCGGCAAGCAGCGGCCGAGAAGCACAACTTCAACGGGGGCGACGCCGATCTGAGCTTTCTCGTGAAGACCAAGCTCGCGCTGGGGATCGTTGCGAACGTGCCGCTTCGCGAGCTGCGATTAAAGTCGCAATCGGCGCATCCGAAGCCGGCCGACCTACGGCGGCTCGACGCGATGAACTATGTCGTTGAATGGATCCAGCAAGGCCCCGCGAAGTTCGATCTGGAGTTGGTCGCGGAAGACTCGGGATTGGTCTCGCTGCCCGTCCCCGTGAGCATTGGTCTCAAGGTGGATCAGCCGCCGCGCGTGACGATGGCGTATAGCGGAGTCCGCCAACGGATCACGCCGCAGGCGAAGATTCCGCTGGCGATCGACGCCCGCGACGACTACGGCCTGGCCGCGGTCGGACTGACGATCAAAGACGAAACTCCCGATCCGATCGATCCAGCAAAACTCGTCGCCCGCAGCTCGCCGCAGCCGCTCTTTCCCGCGAACGGCGCCGCGCCGCCAAAGCCCGACGCGCTGCCGCCGCAATTGCAGCTCAAACAGACAGTCGACGTGGCGCCAGAAAAGCTGGCCCCCGGTTCGTTCATTTCGGTAACAGCCGAGGCGACCGACGACTGCTACACCGGCCGTCAGATGAGCCATTCGCGAACGGTCATTTTCGGCATCGTTTCGCCCGAGGATTTGTTCCGTGAGATTCTGCTGCGACAGCAGGCCGAGCGGATCAAGTTCCGCAAGCAAGAGGAAGAAGCGGAGAAGATTCGCGATCTGATCCAATCGGCCGCCGACGCCAAGCAAGTTGGCGAGATCGCTCGCCGCCATCGCGCGTTGCAGCTTGAAACGCTGCGGATCACCACCGTGCTGAACGAATCGCTGACCGAGATCAAGCTGAACGGCCTCGGTTCGCCCGAATCGCATGCCCTGATGGAGCGCAACGTGCTCGCGCCGCTCAAGGCATTGGCAGACGAGCTGATCGGCCCGCAAACGTCCGCGATGGACGGGCTTGCTCCGGCCAGCGGCGCGGCGCCCGATCCGGGCAAGATTCGTGCTGCGTTGGATCGGCAGGAGCAGATCGTCAGCCGCATGAAGACGATCCTCCTGCAGATGGCCCAATGGGATAGCTTTGTCGACGTGCTCAATCAGCTCGACCAGATCATCAAGCTGGAAACGGGCATCAAGGACGGCAGCCAGCAGCTTCAGAAGAAAGAAACCGAAGGTTTGTTTGACAAATAACCCCGGATGGGGGACAATGCTCGGGAACTCTTCAACTCTCGGCTAAGGAGGTGTCGGATGAAGGCCATCTCGCGGCTTGCATTGGGGTTGATTGGTCTGGCGGCAGTTCTTGCCGCGGGCGCTCGGGGCGCGACGGATGACAAATCCGTCAGCGAGACCGACAAACTGCAATTCACTCAGAAGCAGGTACAGGCGCTGATGCAGGAACTGCAAGAGCGCATGTTCCGTCTAGCCGACCTGACTAAGCAAGCCGAGCCCGACAACTCGACTCGCTTGCTGCTCGCGCTCCGCAAGGCCCGCGAGCAATTGATCGTCGAGGAGATGAAGGAGATTCTGGAAACGCTTAGCAAGCGAGACCTCACGAAGGCGACCGGCGACACCAAGGAAGTGCTCGTCAAGCTCGACGAGTTGAAGAAGCTGCTCATCGCCACCGATCTGGAATTGCAGCTTCAGCTCGAGCGGCTGCGACAGTTGCAGGCCGCGATCCGCCAGCTCGATCAGGCGATCAAGGTCGAGAAGCAGCAAAAGGGCGAATCCGCTCGGCTCGCCGAGTTGATGAAGAAGGGAAGCGAGGTCAAGCCGCAATCGCTCGACAAGGCCAAGCAAGACGAGGCCGCCAATCGCAAGCGGACCGACGGGGTCGCCGGCGCGGTGAAGGCGCTCGGCGGGCTCGATCCGGCCGTTCAGTCGCTCACGTCGTCCGGTCAATCGATGTCGGGCGCTGAAGGGAGCCTTGGCAGCGGTAAGCCGGGCGACGCCGAGATGCGGCAATCCGACGCCGTGAAGAAGCTCGCGGAGGCGCGAGCCCTGCTCGAGAAGGAGCGGCAGAAAGTGCTGCAGGAACTCGAGCAGCAGGTCAAGCGCGTGGTGATCGACAACTTACAGGAAATGCTCGACCGCCAGACCGCCATCCGCCGCACGACCGAACGCCTCTCGCCGAAACTGGCGAAAGCGCGCGAGGCGCTAATCCAGCTCCAGCAACTTGCCCCGGCCGAGCAGCGCGTGGCCGCAATTTGCCAGCAGACGCTCGAACTGGTGACCGAGACGGAATTCAGCGTGGCGCTGCCTCCGGCGCTCGAATCGCTCGAGAAAAACATGCTCTTGGTGAGCGGCAATCTGGCCGGCGGCCGCGGCGACGAACGGATAATCGAAACGGAAGTGGCCATCGAGCAGGATTTGAAGGATTTATTAGAGACCTTCAAGGAAATGCCGACCTTCGCCGGCCAATGCGATTCGCAGTGCAGCGGCTGCAAGGGAAACATGAACAAGCTGCTCGCTGAACTCAAGGTGGTTCGCATGATGCAGTCGCGGGTGAACAAGGGAACGGTCGACGCCAACGGAGAGGCCCGCCGAGCGGCGGCGGTGGCCGAACTGCCGAGCGAACTGCGCGAGAAGATCGGCAAACTCCGCGACGGCGAGGAGACGACTCGCGACGCCGTGGATCGACTGCACCAGCGATTTGCCGAGTGACCTTAGTTAAGGAGAACCGATCATGAATTGCGCGAGAAATAGACGGATTTTCGATACCGCGATCGCGTCCGCGACGACTCTTTTTGCCGTCGGAGTTTGGTCCACCGCCGCGATCCACGCGGCGGAGGCAGACTCTCCGAAGATTTCCGCAGTCCAGCGGGTCGCGCATGATTTTGATCTGGTCCCCAAGCTGCTCTCGGCGGCGAAAGGGCGCTCGGAAAGCGATCCGCTCAAGACGATCTCGCGGCGGATGACCGTGGTTCACGGCGACCTGAGCGAGTTTGAAACCGACGAGCCGGTGCAGACTCGGGAGAAGCAGGTCGTCAGGTCGCTCGACGAGCTGATCGCCGCTCTGGAGCGGCACTGCAACGGCCTCGGCCGCGGAAACCGCCCGAACGGCGGCCGTAGAGACTCGGTGATCGCCAGCGGCAATCCGGCGTTTGGCGCGCTGCACGGAGTGGATGCCAACGCGCGGCAATGGGGCCAGCTTCCCGCAAAGCTCCGCAGCGAAATCCTCCAGTCGAAGACCGATGGGTTCCCACCGGGCTACGAAGCCTTGCTGCAAAGCTACTATCAGCAGCTTGCCGAGGAAAAATCGCTCGACGACAAGCCAGTCAGCGCGCCGGCGAGCGATTCCAAGCCAGGCGATCCAACGCCCGCCACGAAGTGAACTAGTGGAGCTTCAAAGCTCTGATGTTTTGGGTGCCATGCCCACGGCTCGGCGTGGGCATGAGTTGCATCGAGTCATGGCCACTCAGGGCATGGGCCATGGCACCCGCCAAATTCAAATTGATGCTCCAATACTGCTGAACGAGAGCGTTGAATGATTTTCCAATCTCATACTTATGGCTGCAGGAGAAAGGCAGTCGCGACCGCCGCAACGATGGTCGTCGCGATCTCTGGGAATTGGTTTTGTCCGCAGGCGGCTGGCGCGGACGCGGCCGCCGCGACTCCCGCGCATTCGATTCCCGGTCCAACGGTCAATCTCAGCGTCACGGAATGGGTCGTGTTCGTGGCCGACGCGGCGAACCCGCAGTTGAACGCCCGGAACCTGTTCCACGACAGCCTTCCGCAATTCGCCGAGGATTTGCGGAAGGCCGACTCAGCCGATAAAGACCATCCTTCCGAACCCGGTCCGATCGGCTTGATCCGCTTTTCCGCCGACGGACCGCTCGACAAGGATGCCACGTTCGATGTGCAGCTTAGCTTCAAGCAGGGGCGAGCGCTCGGGCATTGGCCACGGGCGAAGGTCCGTTCGGCCGGTCTGCTGTGGCAAGACGTGCATCTCGCGCCGGACAAAGGAGAGCCGCGAAAGCTGGCGGAAAAATCGTGGCTAGCCGATCTTCGCGGCGGTGGGCTGCCGCTGTTGTTCGGCTCGACGCGCGAGTCGTTTCTGCTCTACGACGTGGAGTTTCCGTATTCTCTGACGATGCAAGTCAAGGCCGCCGAGGGGGGCAAGTATTCGGTCGCCCACGGAATGGACGCACCGCTCCACGATTTGACGTTCTACAAGCGCGGTGCCGAGAAACATTGGCGAACGGCCAACCTTCCGAGCCTAGCCAAGGCCGATGGTTTTCCGAAGCAAGCGGCGGCGGCGCCGGCCGCAAAGACGGAGTCGGCGAGCAACATTGCTCCGGCAGGGACACGAACCGTCGTAATGCAGAAAGTCGCCGCGGGCGGCGTAGTCATCGCTTCGTCGAAGGTCGCCAACCCACAAGCCCCCAATATCGTCTCCGCTCCCGCTTCGACGCCTTCGGTGGTAACAAAGCCGATCAAGGGGACCGAGATCGCGCTGGGGCCCGCCGCGGAGACCGATGAGACGGTGCTGGCCCCTTGGCGGGCGAAGTTGGCCGACGCGGGTGTTTTGCCGGCCGATCGGGAAGTGGTCCTCAAGATTCTGGCTCGGCAGGCCCTCGATTCCAATCGGTTGACCGCCGTCTATCGAATGGACCCAGCGGAATTGGATCGCATCCTGCCGCTGGAGGTCGTGCCGCAGCCGAAGAAGGTCTCGCGGATCGCGCTGGTCGTCGTTCGGGGCATAGACCCGGCGATCGGCGACGAGCTGGATCAATTGGTCAAGAAGCTCGGCGATCCATCTTGGAAGACGCGCGAGGCGGCGACCACGGAGATCAAGAAGCTGGGGGTTCGCGCCAAATCGCGGCTCGAGGAGGCGGCGAAGAGCAAAGACGCCGAAGTCGCCTATCGCGCCGAGCAATTGCTGGCGGGCATTTCAACCGACGCCGACCAATCGATGGACAGCACCGTGACCGGCGCCGTCCAAGCCATTGGCGGATTCTTCTAGGAAGCTTGAAGGTGATCTCGGATGGGTGCCATGGCCACTGCCCCGAGTGGCCTTGCGCCAGCTCAGTTCCATGCCGACCCAAAGCTGTGGGCATGGCACCCGACGTTTCCGAATAGCACGTTCTTCTAGATCCTACTCCGCCAGCAATTTGTCGATCTTCGCCGCGGTGTCTTCCCTCGCGTCGATGAATCGGAGCACTCCCTTCTTATCCACGAGGAACATCGTGGGGATTCCGCCGACTCCCCATTGCGCGGCCAGCGGGTGCCACGGCTCCTTTTCCGTCTGCGACTCTTCGCGCAACTGCGGCCAAGTCATGTCCTTGTCCTTGATGAACGTATTGACCGTGTCGTCGTCGCTATCGCAATCCAAGCCGACGATCTCGAACCCCTTGGAGTGATACGTCTTGTAAAGCTCCTTGATCCGCGGGATTTCGGCGTTGCACGGCCCGCACCAGGTCGCCCAAAAGTCGATGAGCACCACCTTGCCCTTCCAATCGGCGGAAGTAAGCGTTTTGCCGGTGCTGGTGCGTCCGGCGGCGGCTAGCGGCTTGCCGATCAGCTCGCGCTGGGCTCCGTTTGGGTCGAGTTCGGTGGCGAGCTGCTTGGCCTTTTCGCTCGTCATCACCTTGCGCAAGACAGCCACGGCTTCCATCGCCACGTCGTCGTTGGCCGGCCCGACGCTGGCCATGACGGCGAGCGTCAGTGCGACCTTTTCGCTGGCTGGGTTGGCCTTGGCGACGGCGGTGAAGTCGGTCAAGATTTTCTCCTGAGCTTCGGCATTCTTCGAGCCGAGCCACCACTTGCTCAGGACCAGCGCCGCTTTGGCCGCAAGCGCATTGCTTCCGCCGGCGGCGGTCTTTTCCAAGATCGCCGTCGCGGCATCATCTCCAAGCGTCGCGAGCATCGCCAGATACTGGCAGCGATCGTCTTCCAATCCCTGTCGCTCGTCAGCATCCTTCTGCGCCGCGGCCAGCTCCTTGAGCAGATCGGCCGTCTGCTGCAATAGGGGCCGCACCTTCGGGCCATCCTGCTTGCGGAAATCGGCGTCGGTGATCGACGAGATCGAAGGCATCACCGCATCCAACTTCTCCTTGGTCGCGCTCAGCTCGGCGAGGATCGCCTTTTCGTCGCGATCTTTCGCCGCGACAGTATCCTTGGCTGCCGGCTCCTTCGCGGCCTGGTCATCCGCGCGGACGGCCACCGCCCCGATTGTCAATACGAGCAAGAATCCCCACGCCATCGTTTTCCGTTTACGGATCATAGATATCCTCTCGATTCGATTGATGACTTCCACCGCGCCGCGCGGACCGACAGCTTGACAATTATAGCAGTTCGGGCAAAGAAGGCCCTATGGTTTGTTGACTCGTGATAATATCACCACTCCTCAGCGTCATTTATTTACCACAAAGGACACCGAGAACAGGAAGGGGGCACGATGGAGTCACTTTGTGTCCTTCGTGCCCTTCGTGGTTCTACGATCCGGAGGTGATAGGCGTCCGCGTTGGCTCATCCTGGTTTTGCTGGCACGAGTTGGCTGTGGATCAGGAGGAATTTCTTATCTCCGGCCGCTGAAGCGAACAGGACCGTGGCGGCGCGTTTGGGGCCCGTGCCGCCGATGGCGATGATCTTGCCGAGGCCATAGTCAGGATGCCGCACCACCATGCCTTGCTCGAATTGATCGGGCGAGATGGCCTGTTTGGCGGCCGCCGGCGCGACCGGTTCTTCGACCATCGCCGCGGCCGTCGTTAGCCGGATGCGCGATAGGCTGGGCGGGCTGAATTCGATGTCGGCCGAGCCGCCCGCCTCGGTGTCGTCGCCCATCGAGCCGTCGTCCTCATGGTGATGGCGCTGGTCGTGGTGGTCGTCAGCTTCATGTTGCTGGCCGCCCCAGCTTGGATCGGGGAAGAGCATCTCGGCCGATTCCAGTTCTTCGTGCGGCAACTCGAGCAGGAATTGACTGGGGACCGACATCCGTTGCGCGCCGCGGAAATCGCGATATCGAGACAGGCTCAGGTGCAATTCCTCGCGCGCCCGCGTGATCCCGACGAACAGCAGCCGCCGCTCCTCCTCGAGTTCCTCGGGCGATTGCCGGCTCCGCTCGTGCGGCAAGAGCCCCTCTTCCACGGCAATCACGAACACCACGGGGAATTCCAGACCCTTGGCGGCGTGCATCGTCATCAGCGTCACGCGGTCGTCGTCCGCCTCCCAGGCGTCGGTGTCGTTCACGAGGCAGGCCTGCTCGAGGAAGTTTTCGAGCCGGTTCTCTCCCGGATTCTGCTCGTCGAACTCGTGCGCGGCCGTGATCAATTCCTCGATGTTGGCCAGCCGTTCCTGATCGGCTTCGTCGTCGGAATCCTTGAGCGCCTGCTGATAGCCCGATTCGGCGAGCACTTGCCGCATGATCTCCTGCACGGAACCGGTGCTGGACAGCGACAAGCGGTCGTACATCGCGACGAACTTGGCCACGGCCACGGCGGCGCGCTTGTTGAGCGACTCGATCAATCCCGCCTCGCGGGCGGCGTCGAGCAGCGGCTTGCCCCGGCGGGCGGCGTGGTCCACAAGCTGCTGGATCGTGGAGCGGCCAATTCCCCGCGGCGGCGTATTGATGATCCGCAGCAGGGCCACGTTGTCGCGCGGGTTGTTCAGAAGGTGCAGGTAGGCCAGGATGTCTTTGATCTCCTTGCGCTGATAGAACTCCAGTCCGTTGACCATCTGATACGGAACAGCGAATTCGCGCAGGGCGAATTCCAGCGACCGCGACAAGGCGTTGACGCGGTAGAAAATCGCGAAATCGCGCGGCCGCCGCCGGCCGGCAAGCACATCCTCGGAAATCCGCTGGGCGATCGCCTCGGCCTCGACCTTCTGCGTCACATAGGTAACCAGTCGCACCGGCCGCCCTTCGTCGTTCTCCGTGAAGAGCCGCTTCAACTTGCGCTTGACGTTGTGGGCGATCAGATGATCGGCCACGCGGAGGATTCGCTGCGTGCTGCGGTAATTCTGCTCGAGCCGCACGACTTGCACGTGCGGGAAATCCTTCTCGAAATCGAGGATGTTGTTCAGGTTCGCTCCCCGCCAGCCGTAGATCGATTGGTCGGGGTCGCCGGTGACCGCCAGGTTCGGATAATCGGCCGACAGGGCCCGGACGATCATGTACTGCGCCAGGTTCGTGTCCTGATATTCATCGACAAGGATGTAGCGATAGCGGGCGTCCAGGTGACGCCGCACTTCGGCGTTCTCGCGCAGCAGCGTGGCAATATGCAACAGCAGGTCGTCGAAATCCACCGCGCTCGAGGCCAGCAACCGCGCCTGATAGGCCGGATAGACCTGGCCAACGATATGGCCGAGCGGGCTGCCGGCGCGCGGCTCGTACTGGTCGGGCGCGATTAGATGGTTTTTGGCCCAGCTTATGGCCGCCTGGATGCGCTCGGGCGTGACGTGCGTGAGTTCGAGGTCGAGGGCTTCCAGCGTGTGCCGCAGCGCTTTGTGGCTGTCGTCGGTGTCGTAGATCGTGTAGTTTTCGGTCAGCCCCACGAGCGGCGCGTATTGCCGCAGCAGTCGGGCGCAGAAGCGATGAAACGTGCTCAGCCAAACGTTCGCCCCAGGGGCCAAGAGCGCTACGCGGCGCTTCATCTCGTCCGCAGCCTTGTTCGTGAAGGTCAGGGCGAGAATCTGATAGCTCGGCACGCCGCGAGCGAGCAGATAGGCGATCCGATGCGTGATGACCCGCGTCTTGCCGCTCCCCGGTCCGGCTAGGATCAGCAGCGGCCCGTCTCCATGCCGGACCGCCTCCTGCTGCGGTGGGTTCAGTGATTCCAATAGGTGTTCCAATGAGGCGTCCTTCTGCGGCTGTTATTGAACCTTCTATCAGCATGATAGAGCAAGTCGGCTCCGCGCTTAAGTGCTATCGCTGCTAGCACTTCAATTCTTCGCACCGACAGAAAAAAAGGTAGGCAAAACGGCGCGGATTGATATACTACGACCTCATCGGAAGCTCCGCGAGAATGTGGACAGGAGATATTGGAAGGGAGTCCGGCAACGGCTAAAGGGATCTCGCCGGCTCAACTTTCAGCCTTCTCTCTCGCGCAGCATAGGACTCTGCAACGTACCCAGGGAGGGAACAAGTCGTGACGCGCATTCCTTTGAACCACGTCGCCGGGCAAGCCAAGGATCTAAGAGAGCGACTCGAAATGAGCACGGCCGAGATCGGCCTCACGGTCCGCACGACCAATTGCCTTGAAGAAAAAGGCATCTTCACCGTGAACGATCTCTTGCACTCGACCCGCGAAGACCTGCTCAGCATCTCCAACTTCGGCGAGAAAACGCTGGAGGAGGTCTATTTGGCGCTGGAGCGGATCGGCTTCTACCGCAAGACGAAGCGAGAAACCGTCGGCGTTTAAGCGCGGGGGCGGTTCGTAGGCCAGCGATACCCTCCGTCTGCGGCCGGACAGTCGCGGGCGATGCGTTTTGTGCCCGGTCACCCGTTTTTTCGCCGCCCGAGTGACGGTAAACTCAAGGGCTGTGAATCGGAGTGCGGGGCTTGCGCGGAGGATCCGCCCCCGATTCGTTTGCAGCCCGTGGGGCCGGCGGCGAGTCTGTCGCTGGCGAAGAATCGGGGATCGTCGTGGCCGCCCGCTCGTTTCGGATGTATGGCAAGAAGCGCGGCCATCGCCGCACTGGCTCCAGCGCTTGGGGGAGCTTGGGCGAGGCGGTCGTGTTCGTCTTCTTTCTCGCGCTGGGCAGCGTGTTCCTTGTGCTGCTGCTGCGAATGCCGGTGCTGCCCGAGTGGCGGGCGAATCACGATTTCGTGCAGACAACCGGGACCGTTCTCGAAAAACGCGTCGGTGAAACGCCGGGGCTCGATGGCACCAGCTACCGCGCCGAGATTCTCATTCGGTACGCAGTCGGCGAGAAGCAATACGAAGCGTTGACCTTCGATATTACGTTCGATTCTCCTTGGGCCTATTCGAGCAATCGCGAGTCGCGGCAGGCGGAGATCGATCAATTCAAGATCGCCACGCCCTGCGACGTTTGGTACGACCCGAAGGCCCCGGCGACGGCCGTCGTCGTGCGCGGCTATAGCGGCTGGCTCTGGTCGCTGTTGCTGCTTCCCGGTTCGTTCATCATCATCGGCGGCGCGGGGCTGATTTTTGCGCTGTTGCACTGGGGAAAGTCGCCGGAGCATTTGGCGGCGGCGACGCAATTGGCCGCGCGGCTGGAACTGTTCGAGGAATCGACCCCGCTGGCCAAAGACTATCCGCATGTGCCGCGCGACGCCAATCTCACGAACAGCCCCGGCACACGGCTTAAATACCGTTTGCCGATCAATACGGTGCGGGGTTGGAAGCTGCTTGCAGCGACGTTCATCTGTTTCTGCTGGAACGGGATCGTCGTGGGATTCGTTGTGATGGCCCTGCCGAACAGAGCGAGCGGCGAGGCGATGGAAACCCCGTCGCCGACGAACTGGTGGCTGTTGCTGTTCACATTGCCGTTCTTGCTCGTCGGGCTGGGGATGATTTACTTTCTGGTCCGGCAGGTGCTGATCGCAACCGGTCTAGGCCCGACGCAACTGGAAATCTCCGATCATCCGTTGCTCCCCGGCCGGCATTACGATCTGTTTCTCTCGCAGGCCGGCCGGCTGATGATCGATTCGCTTGAGGTCGATCTCGTATGCGATGAGCAGGCGACATACCGGCAAGGGACCGACACTCGCACGGAGCAGCGGCGCGTGTGCCGGCAGCGCGTGTTCGATCGCCGCAAGTTCGAGATTCCTCAAGGGATGCCGTTCGAGCAGCAGTGCCGGATCGAGATCCCCGCCGACGCGATGCACTCCTTCTCGTCGGACCACAACGAGGTGCAATGGAAGTTCGTCGTTCGCGGCGAGATCGGCGGCTGGCCCAAATACGAACGGAGCTTTCCGATCGTCGTGTTTCCCAGGCCGGCGGCGATAAGTACGAAGTACGAAGTACAAAGTGCGAAATAGGAGCCGCGATTGGGCTATAATCGTTGGGGAAAGAACGATCGACCAGGTTGCGTCTTCAGGTCCAGCTTTCGTGGTTTATTCGTACTTCGCACTTCGTACTTTGTACTTGATATCATGGAGCCGTTGATCAGCATTACGCTCGACAGGCACCAACAAGTTCATCAACCGGGGCAAACGCTGCGCGGCGAATATCAGATCGATGCGATCGATCCGGCTGAGATTCGAGCGGTGGAGTTGTCGGTGCTGTGGTACACCGAGGGAAAGGGGGACGAAGACCTCGCCGTTCATTATTTCGAGCGGCTCACGGCCGAAGACATGCTTGCCACCAGTCTGCACGAATTGCGCCGCTTTCAAACGGAGCTGCCCAATAGCCCGCTGAGCTACGAGGGGGTGCTGGTGAAGATTCGTTGGTGCGTGCGGGTGCGGGTGTTCTTGCAAAGTGGGAAGGATTTCCTCGGGGAGCGCGGATTTCAATTAGGCGAAGTGCCCTACGCCCAGGCGGTCTTGCCATGACTCGATTCAGCGATTCAGAATCTGTCCAAGAACGGCTGGCCGAAACGGGGGCCGAAAGGGGGGCAGTCCCCTTTTGTTCCGACGACCATCGCGGCGACGATGCCAGCACAAAAGGGAACAGTCCCCCAGTCAACCCGTTCGCAACGCGATACGTGCGCCCTGGGGCGATTCCGTTTCTGTTTCCGCGGTCGGTCGATGCAACGCGACTTGTCGCGCGGCTGCGAGATTTCGGCTGGCGCGGCGCGATCATCGGCCCGCATGGAAGCGGCAAATCGACGCTCTTGGAATCGCTGCGGCCCGAATTGCATCGGGTGGGTCGCCGCATCGTGAGCGCTGGTTTGCATGATGGTGAACGATCATTGCCGCGAGCGTTTCTTGACTCGCAGCCGTGGAATCCGGGTACGGTCCTGGTTGTCGACGGTTACGAACAACTGAGCGTGTGGAATCGTTGGCGGCTCGAGCGGCACTGTCGCCGCGACGGTTGTGGGCTGCTCGTCACCTCGCATCACCCCACGCGGCTTCCCGAGCTGTATCGAACGGGTGCTAGTTGCGAATTGCTCGAGCTGGTGGTCGAGTACTTGTTGGAAGATAACTGGAAACTGATTTCATCCGCCGACGTCCGCCGAGCGCATTCATTTCATGGCGAGAACGTGCGCGAGGCTCTGTTCGCGCTTTACGATTTGCACGAGATCCGCTCCCGGATGGAGTTGGCGCGATTGTAGGGATTGCGGGCTTTGCGCCGACGATTCGTCTCTTCTCCGCTGGCGCGGCCAGCCTGCGCCGTAGCTGAGTTTGCCGGAATTCGGCCCTCGATCGCTGTCGTTCGGGCACGGAATTCTCGTGAATTCCGCTACGATCCTGCCGCCGCGTTGCCGTGTGCGTGCAATCGCAAACTACACTTGCACAAGCTATCGCTCGGCGGCGCACGCCAGCATTGCGGAGCGCGTTGCCAATCGGTGGCTCGCGCCGTTTAGCTGCGCGGCGCACTTTGCGCCGACAGCAGCAGCAGCGCAGAACTAATCTTCTTCCAAATTGCGTTTTGACTTCAGAGATTCGTTGACACGACCGGGGCCCACCGGTCTAACAAACAGAGAGCATCTCTATCCTCTTCTCGCGGAGTGTCGTCATGTCGCCATTCAAAAATCGTTCGATTCTCGCCATCTCGTGCATCGCGCTCACGCTGGCGCTTCCTGCCGAAACGCAGGCGTGCTGGTTGACCCATTGTTTCGCGCCCGCGGCGCCGGCCGCGCCCGCCCTGCAACAGGTGAATTACGTGCCGCAGACAAGTTACCGCACCGTTTATAGTCCGGTTGCGGTGACGAGCTATCGGCCGATTACGACCGCCGATCCTTGCACGGGCTGTCCAGTGACTTCGCTCGCGCCTGTGACGACATACGTGCAGCGGCCGGTGGTGGTTCCCTACACGACATATCGCCCGGTGATCACCACGGTAATGATGCCGCCGGTCGCGCCGGCTTGTCCGTGTTCCACTTGCTCGTCGTGCGCGACGGGTGCCTGTGCCGCGCCAACATTGGCGTATTACGCGCCGCCTGCGGTCGCCGCGCCGGCGCCAAGCTGCGGATGCGGCGCCTCGGCGGCGGGCCCGCCAACGAGTTCGTATTACGCGCCGCAAACGGCGAGCTATTACGCGCCTGCGACCACACGCTACTACGCGCCGCAGACTTCGAGCTACTACGCGCCCGCGCCGTCCGCCACGACGAGTTACTATGCGCCCCCGGCGGCCGGTTCGACGACCACGTATTACTCGCCGAGCTACTCCACGACCGCACCGTCCGCCGCGACGACCAACCCACCGATAAGCAGCTATTACAACGGCTATCCGTCGTATGTGTCGCCAGGACCGGTGAACTTTGGCTCGCCTTCCTCGCCCGGCGCGGGCGCGTCGACCGGTGCGCCGACGCTGCCGAATTCGGGCAACTCGTCGGCAACGGGGTCAGGATCAACGCAGGTGCAGAAACCTGCCGACAGTAGTAACCCTCCGCCGGAAGCTCCGAAGCAAGCGCCGATTCCGGACAGCAAGGACCCGGCCAAGGCGAATTCAACCGGAATCCTCAAATACTCGGAGCCGGAAGGCCGGACAACGTCGATGCCGATCATGCGACCTTGGTCGTACACCGCGGTCAATTGGCCCCGCGTGACAACCGCCTCGACGGTCCGCCCGGCAATGGGGGTCGCGCCGGCGGCGGAAGCCGGCGATGGCGATGCCTGGCACGCGGCCCGATAGCCCGATCGCGGCTCCCATGAACTGATCGCCGAACTCCAGCGTTCGGAGACCCACGCGACCCATTCTGCCGATGCGGCAGAATGGGTTTTTTATTTGCCGTCGATCGTCAATAATCACGGCATGGCCACCAATCTCACTCCGCAATACCACAAGGCTGAGGAGCAGTATCGTCGCGCGGCGACGACCGAGGAGGAGCTGCACTGGTTGGAGATCATGTATCGCGAGATGCCGAAGCACAAGGCGTCCGAAAAGCTCCAGTCCGAACTCAAGCAGAAGATCAGCCGCACGAAGAAGGACTTGGACGCCGAGCGCAAAACGGCCCACAAAGGCCAAAGCGTTCGCGTGCCTCGGCAAGGAGCCGGGACAGCAATCGTGCTTGGCGGCCCCAACAGTGGCAAGAGCCAGTTGATCGCCGCGCTTACGAGGGCCAAACCGGAAATCGCGCCGTATCCCTTCACGACCCGCGCGCCGCTTCCCGGCATGATGCCCTGGGAAGACGTGATGGTGCAGATGATCGACACGCCGCCGATCACGCGCGATTATCTCGAGTCGTACATGCAGGGACTGATTCGCGGCGCCGACTTGGCGCTGCTCCTGGTCGATCTGGGGAGCGACGATGGCATCGACCAACTGCAAGAATTGCTCGATCGGCTGAATCAGACGAAAACGCGTCTGGGAAAGATTTCGCGTCTCGACGAGAACGATCTCGGCGTTTCGTACACGGCTACGCTGCTCGTGCCGAACAAGATCGATCTTCCCGAGGCCGCCGATCGGCTGAAAATGCTGCATGAGCTATGTCCCTTGGAGTTTCCCGAGCTTCCGATCTCCGCCGCGCACGGCCAGGGTCTCGAGCGATTGCGCGGCGCCGTTTTTCAATCCCTCGACGTGATACGCGTCTACACGAAGCTGCCGACGGCAAAGGAAGCCGATTTCGAGCGTCCCTTCACGATCCCCCGCGGCCATACACTGCAAGATGTTGCGGAGTTGGTTCGCAAGGATTTCGCCGAGCATCTGAAGTTTGCCAAGATTTGGGGAACCGGCGTCCACGACGGGACGGTTGTCAAAAGGGACCACGTGATGCACGATAAGGACGTGGTGGAATTGCACACGTAGGGGCCAGAGACCGGGGGCCAGAGGCCAGAAGGCGCGCGGAGATCGAGTGTTATGCCTTTTTTGGGAATCTTGGGAACATCTGACGTTCCTCGTAGTGCCGACCTTCGTTCGGCATGCTTTTCTGGCCCCCGGCCTCTGGCCCCCGGCCTCTTCCTATGACCAACTCCGAAATCGCAAGTGCCTTCGAGCAGATCGCCGACCTGCTGGAATTCCAGGGGGCGAATGCGTTTCGCGTGCGCGCGTATCGCAATGCCGGTCGGACGCTGCACGATCTATCCGAGCCGGTCGAGCGGATCGTCGCCAATCATGATCGGAGCCTGACCGACCTCAGCGGGATCGGCGCCGATCTGGCCGAGAAAATCACAACGCTCGTGCGTACCGGCACTCTGCCGATGCTCGACGAGCTGCGCGGCCAGGTGCCCGAGAGCGTGCTCATGTTGATGCGCGTTCCGGGGCTGGGGCCAAAGAAGGCGGCGAAGCTCTTTAGGGAACTGGATGTCAAGACGTTGGCCGAGCTGCGAGCCGCCTGCGAAACGCATCGCGTGCAAGAGTTGGAGGGCTTCGGCGCCAAGACCGAGGCGGCGATCCTCTCCGGCATGACCTTGGCCGAGTCGCCCGAATCGCAACGGATGTATTGGGCCGACGCGGACGTGTTCGCTCAAGCGATCCTCGCCCATCTGCGCCCCTGCCGCAGCATCAAGCAGATGGAGATGGCAGGCAGCTATCGCCGCGGGCGCGACACGATCGGCGATCTGGATGTGGTCGTCGAATCGACCGATCCGAACGAAGTAATGGACCGGCTCGCCAAGTTTCCGAATATCGAAGCGACGCTCGGCCGCGGCGAGACGAAGATGTCGATCCGCCTGCGGAGCGGGTTGCAGGTCGATCTGCGAATCGTGCCGGGCGAATCGTACGGCGCAGCACTTCTCTATTTCACCGGCTCGAAGCAGCACAACATCGTACTGCGCGGCATGGCGAAGGACCGCGGGATGAGGATCAACGAGTACGGCGTCTTTCGCGTGCCGCGCGGCGCTCACGAGGAGGAAGATGAATCCGAAAACCGCCGGGGACTGTCCTCTTTTGTGGAGCGGCCACCATCGCCAGGTGGTCGGAAACAAAAGGGGACTGTCCCCCTCTCCGCGGGCGGTTCTCAGACTGTCTCGAAGCTCGAGTACCTTGCCGGGCGCACCGAGGAAGAGGTTTATGCCACGCTCGATTTGCCGCTGTTCGCCCCGGAAACCCGGGAAGCGCGGTTCGAGTTCGAGTGGGCGAAGGCCGGGCCGCTGCCCAAGCTCGTCGAGGTGCGCGACATTCAGGGCGATCTGCACATGCACACGACCGAGAGCGACGGCAAGGGGTCGCTCGAGGAAATGATCGCCGCCGCCCGCGAGCGCGGTCTGAAATACATCGCCATCACCGATCACTCGAAGCGCGTGTCGATGGCCAACGGTCTCGATGGCAAGCGGCTGCGCAAGCAATGGAAACAGATCGACGCGCTCAACGAACAGCTCACCGGCTTCCGCGTGCTCAAGGGAGTGGAAGTCGATATCTTGGAGCGCGGCGGACTCGACCTGCCGGACGATGTGCTGGCGGAGGCGGATTGGGTGGTGGCCAGCGTCCACTATGGCCAGAACCAATCGTCCGCCCAGATCACCAAGCGGATCGTCGATGCCTTGGCCAATCCGCACGTTTCCGCGATCGCCCATCCGACCGGCCGGATTATCAACCGCCGCAAGCCTTATGAGGTCGATCTGGAGGCCGTGTTCGAGGCCGCGAAACAGCATGGCAAGCTGCTGGAGTTGAACTCGAACCCGGCCCGACTCGATCTGGATGACGTGCACTGCATGGCGGCCCGGCGGCACGGCGTGCCGATCGTCATCTCGACCGACGCCCATAGCACGGTCGGGCTCGATGTGCTGCGATTCGGCATTTTGCAAGCGCGTCGAGCCGGATTGACGAAGGCCGACGTGGCCAACACGCAGCCTTGGGAGAAGATGAAGAAAATGATCGGCAGCTAAAAGGTAGCAAAAAGTCCGAAGTAGTCGCTTTCTTTCCGATCGTGGGCAGCATAAACTAACCGTAGTTTTCGGCGTTCGGCGGGCGGCCTGTTTCCGTTTCAACTCACCCCACCCGGAGTAGAATCATCATGGACAAGTCCGAACTAAATCGTCGTGAGTTTCAGCGTCTGACCGGAGCGGCATTGGGAGGCATGGTGTTGGGGGCTGGAGCGCTCAATTCAAGGCTGTTCGCGGCCGACGAAAAGAACCCCATGCTCGGCGACGCGCACATTTGTCGCGGGATAAATACTTGCAAGGGCAAGGGCGCCGACAAGAAGAATTCGTGCGCCGGGACGGGTTCCTGCGCCACGGCGCAGAAGCACACATGCCAGGGCGAAAACGCCTGCAAGGGACAAGGGGGCTGTCATGCCAAGCCAGGCGAGAACGCCTGCAAGGGACAGGGCGCGTGCGCCGTCCCGCTTAACAACGATGCCTGGCCGAAAGCCCGAGC
>DASZFO010000313.1 GCA_035939775.1 Pirellulales bacterium
CTTCCGGCGCATCGCCACGCGATATGACAAGCTCGCCCGGAATTTCTTGGCCGCTGTTCATCTCGCCGCTCTCGTCGCATATTGGCTCAATTGAGTCTGGACCCTAGCACTACTTTGGCAGATTTTGGCGATTGAACGGCGGGACTGGATTCCCGAATCAGATTTTCAATGATTCATAGGTGGTCGGCTGTTGGAGGGCCGACCATGGGAAACTCGTCGAAGTGGGAAGATGAACTTGGACGCTGGCTCAAGCCGTTCCTGGATCGCTTGGGTCACAAGGCGCGGCGGCGGATGTGTCCGCTGTATGTTTCCGGACTGATTGGACCGGGCGATCGCAAGAGCGTGCAGCCGATGGCGGCGCGGCTGGCGCCGGGCGAGTATGACCAGTTGCACCATTTCATCGCTGATGGCGTCTGGGATGCTGCGCCATTGGAGTCGGAACTGCTCGTTCAGGCCGATCGTCTCGTCGGCGGCGAGGATGCGGTGCTGGTGATCGACGACACGGCGATGCCGAAGAAGGGCGATCGTTCGGTTGGTGTCGCTCCGCAATATGCCTCGTCTCTCGGCAAGACGGCCAATTGCCAAACGTTGGTGTCGCTGACGCTTGCGCGCGGCGAAGTGCCGGTGATGGTCACCTTGCGCCTGTTTCTTCCCGAGAGCTGGGCAAGCGATCGGGTGCGACTGGCGCGAGCGGGCGTTCCGGTCGAATACCGAACGCCACGGTCCAAGCCCGAGATCGCTTTGGCGGAGATTGATCGCGTGATCGCAGCCGGTGTTCGCTTCGGCTGTGTACTGGCGGATGCCGGATACGGCCTCAGCGCGCCGTTTCGACAAGGGCTCACGACACGCGGCCTTGCCTGGGCCGTTGGCATCCCTCGTCACCTCAAGGTGTACCCGGTCGGCGTCAAGCTGATCTGGCCGGTTGCTACTCGGGGTCGTCCCCGCAAGCGGCACATTCCGGATATCCTGTCGAGAGCGGCCGAAGACATGCTAGCCAATGCAAGATGGCAAAATGTGAGTTGGCGAAACGGGACTAAGGGTCGGCTGAAAGCTCGCTTCGCCGCTGTTCGCGTGCGGACCGCCGATGGGCCTCCGCAGCGGATCAAGGACATGGGCCAGCAGCATCTTCCAGGGGACGAAGCCTGGCTCATCGGCGAACACAGGACGTCGGGGGAAAAGAAATACTATCTCGCCAATCTGCCGGCCAAGACGGATTTGCGCACATTAGCTGCCACGATCAAGGCGCGATGGATTTGCGAACAGGCCCATCAGCAGTTGAAAGAGGAACTCGGGCTTGATCACTTCGAGGGACGATCCTGGCAAGGTCTTCATCGTCACGCACTGATGACCATGATCGCTTACGCATTCCTCCAGCATCGTCGCCTCGCACAAGCGGGGCGGAAAAAAAAGAATCAACGGACCTCCGCCTCAGCCGAGCCTGCCGGCGGTGCGCCACGCCATCGTCGAACTCATCGTTCGACCGCCGCCTCAGCGTTGCCCGCACTGCAGACGACAAATCGGCGAAACGCAACGGCGTGAATAAATCTGCCAAAGTAGTGCTAGCTAGGGTGCTCTCTTACTTTCGGGCCGCGCGGCCGGCTTCAAACCAGCGTGAGGCCCTTCTGGGGGCGGCTTCCTCCCACTATATTTGTGCTTGGCTTTACCCTCG
>DASZFO010000314.1 GCA_035939775.1 Pirellulales bacterium
AACTGGGAGGATTTCTCGGCCGTCGTCATGATGGTCAACCCGGTGTAAAAACTCTCTGGCGTGGCTGGCGTCGGCTCACTGACTTGGTCATAGGCTACCGACTCCCCCGCGGACCATGAATATTGCGGGTAACGATGAGCGGCTTTGCGTGGGCATGTGTCTGAGTCGGCGCATGGCCACTCAGAGCAGTGGCCATGGCACCCAACGAATCAGCTTTGAAGTTCCGTTAGGCATCAAACAAATCCGATGAAGAATTAGCGCCGCAGCGAGTCATGTGTTGTGGTGTCGTTGGTTCGAAGGGCTTCGAGCGACGTGGCGTCATCATTGGCGGTCGCGCGGCGCTGGGCCGCGAGATTCGCCGACGGCGCGCGGCCGATCACCACCATCTCGCCGCGCTTCAAGAACCGCGGCTGGCGGTCGATGATCCGGGCGTCTGGAGGGAGCAGCGGGCGGATCGCGTTGTAACCCTCCGCGTCGGTCACCAGGACCGGGCATTCCGCGCGAGCGAAGAACGTTTGCACGCCCTGGCGATCTTCCTTGAAATCGTGAAGCGGCGGGTCGGCGTAGTAGATAACACCGGTCGTGGCCACATGGAACATCCCGATCCCATCCGGCTTGCCCTCGATTTGCCGCAACATTTCGGCGAACCGGGCCCCGTTTTGCAGGCGGCTGATTGGAACGGCGGCGATCGCGAATGCCGCCACGGCCAGCAAGATCGCAGTGACCGCCAGCGATCCGAGCGACATGGCAGGCTGCTTCCGCCGATGGAAGAACCAGCCCACTCCCGCTCCGGCAATCGCGATCGCACCGATCCAGCCAAAACTCGGCACGCCCGGAAACCATCGCGGCATCGCCAGGCTAAAGCCGATCGCCAATCCGACGCCGGCTGCGGCCAGCGCGATCAAACCGGCGGACACCCAGCGATGCGCGGAGCGCTGTGCCGGGGAGGCGATCCAATCGGCCGCCCAGGCGCCGCAAACGACGGCCAGGGCCGGATAGGCGGGCAGCACATAGCTGGGCAGCTTCGTCCCGGCCAGTGAAAAAACGGCAAACCACACGAAGATCCAGGTTCCCATCAGCAAATACGCCGCGCTCCGAGGATCGCCCGACCGTACCTTCCGCACGAGTTGCAACGCTCCGGCTGGCAGCAGAAACGACCACGGAAAGAAACAGGCGATCAGAATCAGCGGATGGAATAGGATCGTCCCGCGATGCCCGCCAAGCGGCTCCATGAACCGCTCGAGATTGTGTTTGAGAAAAAAGCCGCTCGTCCATTGCCAGTCGGTCTTCAGGCCAACCAGCAAGTACCAAGGCAGGGAAACTGCCAATACGATTGCCACGAAAAGAATCGGCCGCATCGCCCAAACCGCCCGCGGAAGCTGTCTTATGAATTCCGGCAGCCCGGCCACCAAGCCGCGCAGCCAGCATTTGATATTATTGAGCAGCGTTGCGTGCTCAGGCGGCGCGATGCGCACGCTCGGCCTCATGCAGCGCAGCGTGAGAAACAGCCCGATCGCCGCGCACGGCAGCAGCGTGCCGACCGGGCCCTTGGCGAGCACGGCCAAGCCCATCGCCGCATACATCGCCGCAAGTGCTGGCCACGCCGGCATGGATGCGCGAAAATCCGGAGGGGACTGTCCCCATTTTGCCCGATGCAATTCGGACTCGGATGCGGCTTGCAGACATTGGTCGGGCAAAATGGGGACTGTCCCCTTCTCCCAGCCGGATTTGCAGGACGCACCGAGAAACGCTCCCTCGCGCCCGCCGGTCATGCTCCACACATAAATCAATAGCGCCAGCGTCGTGAAAAAGATCAGCGTCGAGTCGGGCGTCGCCGCTCGTGCCGAGACCGCGAACATGAGATTCGTGGCCATGATCATGCCAGCCCAAAGCCCCACCTGCGGGCGAAACAAAAGCCGGCCCAGATGATAGGTCATGAGCGCCGTCCCCACGGCCAAGAGCGCCGAGGGAAATCGAGCGGCGAACTCCGTCGCCCCGAACAGCGAATACGAGCCCATCATCAGCCAATAGAGCAGCGCGGGCTTGTCGGTGCGAAGCTCGGAATTGAACGTCGGCACGATCCAATCGCCGCGGGCGAGCATCTCGCGCGCACAGGTGGCGTTCCTCGGCTCGTCGTCGTCCCACAGCCGGGGACCGCCGAGATTCGTGAAGAACACCACGAGCGCTGCGGCGAGTATGCAGAGTTGGTGTTGGATTCGTGCGCGCATGAACGACCAGTCCTCGACGAGCCTTCCTGAAAACCGCCTGCGGAGAGAGGGACAGTCCCCTTTTGTTCCTGACCATCGCGGCGATGGTGCCCGCTCCGCAAAAGGGGACAGTCCCCGGCGGTTTCCTTGCCCAACCTTCCGAGGGGCGGCGGACTATAGGGATTTCGCTGGCAGCGGTCAAGGTTTGACTCACCGTCCGCGACACACGAGGTAGGCGCGGCGAAATGGCGAAGGATTGAAAACAGACAGACCGTTCGGCTAGAGTAGTAGTCGTCGATTCGCCCGCACCTCACTCGCCACCCACCGAGCCCACCGGAGACCCTCGCCATGCAACGCCGCACTTTTCTCAAGCAAACCGCTACCGCCGCGGGCGCCATCGCCGCCGCTTCCGCGACCGCTCCCTTGCTCCTCGGCACGGAAGATAAGGCCGGCTCGAAGAACGCCGTTATCGGCCAAGGCGAGTTTCGCTACGAATGCTTGCACGACTGGGGCGAATTGCCCAAACACATCAAGTGGGAAACCACGCACGGCGTGACGATCGACGAGGCCGGGTTCATCTACATCAAGCATCAAGGGCATAGCAAGAACCCGAAGGACGGCATGGACACGATCGTTGTGTTCGATCCGACTGGAAAGTTCGTCCGCTCCTTCGGCCGAGAATACTACCCCGGCGGCCACGGCATCGACATCCGCAAGGAAGACGGAGAGGAATTCCTCTATCTGTGCGATATCGACCACTGCACGGTGTCGAAGACCAATCTCAAAGGAGAGCTGGTCTGGAAATTCGGCTATCTCAAGATTCCGCACGTGTACAAGCAGTTCGGCAAGTTCAAGCCGACGAACGTGGCCTTTCATCCGGACGGCGGGTTCTACGTCGGCGATGGCTACGGCTCGCACTATATCCATCAATTCGACAAAGACGCCCGCTGGATTCGCACCTTCGGCGGCGAAGGGACCGAGCCGGGGAAATTCAAAACGCCGCACGGCCTCTGGCTCGATGACCGGCCGGGGCGCGAGCCGTCGCTCGTGGTAGCCGATCGGGCCAACGCCCGGCTGCAATACCTATCGCTCGAAGGCAAGCCGCTGAGCATGATCCACGACGTGCTGTTCCCCGCCCATTTCGATATCCGCGGCGACGTGCTGCTTGTGCCCGACCTCTATGCCCGCGTCTCGCTTTTCGGTCGCGACAACAAGCTGATCGTGCATCTCGGCGACGACGCGGCCTGGATCGCGGACGTGAAGAAGATGCAAATTCGCAAAGACCCCAGCCGCTGGCAGGCGGGCAAATTCGTCCACCCGCACGACGCCTGCTTCGACAAAGACGGCAACATCTTCGTCACCGAATGGGTCGAGACTGGGCGAGTGACGATGCTGCGAAAGGTGAGTTAAGGGTAAAAACGGAACAACGATCACCCATGAAAGTATTATGACGCCGCCACATTTTGCGGATCGAGAATCGTGATGTCAGCATAGCGCTGAAAGTCGGCGGGATTGAACGTAAGGATGTGCGTGAGGCCGTGGCGTTGCATCGCGGCGACGAGCCGCGCATCGTGGGCTTGCTTGCCCCGTACCCGGTATTGGAGAGCCAAGTGCTGCCATATTTCCAAAATGGCGCGCTCGTCGCGCAATACCGGAAAGAGCACTTTCCACTCGTTAACCAAAGTGTTGATCGAGCCGACGGGCAGGTCCAAGCCGTTCCGGTCGACAGGGCGCGACGCCACGGACCAAAACTCATATATCACTTGGGGAACGAGACGGAGCGCGTGCTGCTGCGTTCGGAGCGAGTTGAGCGCCTTGTCCGCTACCGGTTGGTCAGGATCACCTAAATGCGCGAGCCTCACCAGCACATTCGTGTCGATGAGGATCCTCATTCGCCGCGGCCTTCATAGATGCTTTCGCGGCTGTCGTCGACGGTCGTTGCCGCGGAGCGTGGAAGGGCGGTTAGCGCGTCGCGAAATTTTTCTTGCCACCGATCTAACGAGAGCTGGTCTGCTGGGTCATCAGCCATCGAGAGCTTTTCGTCGAGGGCTTCGAGAGCTAGCACTTCGGGCGGCTTTCCCGCTTGCATCGCAGCTTCGCGAAGCCTTGCTTCCGTTTCGGGCGGTAGATTCAAAATCAGATTCATATGCGACTCCCTATGCTGCATGATAACCATCCCGGCGATTGCCGAGAAGCGGCGGCAGAATGGCCAGAAAAACGACATTGCTAGGAAGGTCATTCGCGGCGTCATTATTCCATGCCCCGAGAACTTTGGTCGATTCGTAGTTGCCGAGATGGCGCCGTCGCCGTAGGCTCCGGGTTAAACGATCGTGGTCATTCGCCCCAGAGGCACTGGTCCGCGCATCCGACGCGATTGAGCCGTCGTCCGCCGACTCACCGATACCTAGAGCGGGCTACAGGGTTAATATCCCTTATCCGAGATAGGCGGATTCACGGCAGCGGCGTCGCGTCGCTCTGACCGCATTCTCTTCTTTTGCCGGTAAGGATGCTCGTATGTGGCGGATTCTCATGGCGGCGATCGTCGGCGTGGCGTTTTGCGCGGCGCGGCCCAGCTTGGCGGACGACGATGGCGACAAGGACGCCCAGAAGAAGTCGCATGTCGAGAAGAAATCTTCTGACAGGGGTGAGAAGGCTGAGAAAAGTGAAAAGGCTGAGAAGGAAGATGGGAAGAAATCCGACGGCGAGAAGAAACACGGCGAGAAGAAAGAGAGCGACAAAACGAAGGGCAAATCGGCAAAGAGCGGCAAGGCCCCGCACCATAAATCACTGCGCGGCAAGGGGCATGCGGCACGTGCTCGCCACAATCACAAAGGTGGACACGGGCACAAGGGGCGGCATGGCAAGCATGGTCACGCGAATGCAGCGCGCCGCCACGGATATCGTGGTCACGGTCGTGCCCATTCAGCTCACGGCGGTCGAGGGCGCGGTTTTGGCGGCCGCGGGCATTTTGGCATGCGCGGCGCGATGCATGGGCACCAAGGTATGCACGGGCGTCACGGCCGCGGCGGAATGTATCGCGGACGCGGCGGCTGGGCGCATGGTCAGTGGGGCTACCGCAGCGGGCGCGGATTTGGCGGCGGGCGCGGCGCAATGTATGGGCATTATGGCCGTCACGGAATGCCTGGCGGTCGTGGGCAGCATGGCCGATATGGTCATCGCGGCGGATCCGGCGGTCGCGGCCCGATGGGATTTAACAATCGTGGATTTGGTGGTTGGGGGCAAGGCGGGCCGGGCGGTCGCTTCGACCAATGGGGCGGCGGTTGGGGCGGACCCGGCCGTGGTTGGGGCGGCAGTGGCATGGGTGGACCCGGCGGCGGGGGCCGCGGCTTCGGCAATGGGCCGCGCGGATACAGCGGTGGACAGTGGGGCGGACCGGGTTTTGGTAGTCGCGGATTCGGAGGACAGCGCTTCGGTGGGCCAGGATTTGGAGGCAATGGGCCGCGCGATTTTGGCGGCGGACCATGGGGCGGACCAGGATTTGGAGGGCAGCGCTTCGGCCGTCAGGAATTCGGTGGTCAGCGTGACGGCGGCCAAGGATTCGGTGGCAACGGGCCGCGCGGGTTCGCGGGCGGACCGTGGGACGATGACCGTTCCAGTGGGCCGCGATTCGGCGGCGAGGGCGGCGGTGGTCGCGGCTTCGGTAACCAAAGTTTCGGTGGCCGGAACTTCGGTAGCCAGAGCTTCGGCCAATGGGGTCAATGGAATGGCGCCCGAGGTCAACGCGACGGCGACGGTGGACGTAACGACGACGACGCTCGACCGCAGTTCGGCGGCCCGCCGCGCGGATTCGGTTTCGGTGGTCCCGGTGGCGGCGATTTTGGCCCCGGTGGGGCAGGCATGAATCGCGACGGATCGGCCGACGGACGTCGCACTCCGGCCGCCTTCCGCTTCGGCGGACCGGACGGCCGCGGCGGTCCCTCAGCGGATGGCCCGCGTCGAGGAACCGACGGCCCGAGCGACGACGGCGGTCGCCCGCCTCGCGGCAGGCCGAATCGAGACAGTGCGGACCGCGGAAATCCAGATCGCGGCGGCCCGGACGGCGCTGGCCGAGGTCGCGGTGGTCCCTCATCGGACGGCCCCGGCAATCGCGGCCCGCGCGACGGCGATCGCAGCGATTCGACCAATCCGGTAAAGGTCCTCCTCTCGCTCCTTTTTTGATCTGCTGCCGCTGACTGATTGAAAATCAGTTGCCCCGCGCACCCCGCGGGGGTTTTTATGCGCTGGTACAATGTGGCCACGAACAAGCCGTCTCAACGCGCGGGTAGACATGACTTCCGATCTGGTTCGCTCTCGAAGTGTATTCGACCGGTGCATCGCCGTCGTGGAGGTCCTCGTCGCCTTCGCACTGGTCCACGTGACCTATCGGGCGTTCAAGCATTTCACAGCGCTTGGCAGGCTCGAAGGCGATCAGGGCCTGAACTTTTCGGCCGGCGCGGCGATGATCCTGTTCACGGTTGCAATTCTGTTGGTCTGTCGAAGGAGTTTCGAGCAGTACGGGCTGACGCTCAACGGATGGAAAACGAACTTGAACATCGGGTTGTTCTGGGGCCTGTTGTTCGCCGCCGCGGCGGTCGTGGTCATTCGGATTGCCCAGATCCATTTCGATCCGCTCCATCCGCCCGACGTGAAGCGTTCGGTTGCCGCGACGATCGGCGAACTCGTCGGCGCGTTTCTGCTGCTCTTGTTTCTCTCGCGCGGCGGCGGCGCGATGCGGAGAATTCCAGTTTGGGTCAGCCTACTTGTCTTGCTCGGATTGCTTTCGGCACCGACCATCCTTGCGATGAGCTTCCATCGGCCGGTTCTCAAGGCGACTCTGAATTCGATGTGGCTGTTTTTCGGGGCCGGGTTCGGTGAAGAAATCTTCTTCCGCGGATACATTCAGTCGCGCGTCAATCAGGCCTTCGGTCGTCCGTTTCGTTGGATGAACGTCGATTTCGGCGTGGGGCTGATCGTGTCATCCGTGCTGTTCGGATCCATTCACGTGCTGAATACGGTTGACTATTTCAACGGGCAATACGTCTTCGCCTGGTTATGGTGGCTGCCCAACACTGCCAGCGGCCTGTTTTTCGGCTTCCTGAGAGAAAGGACGAAGAGCGTTGTCGCCGGAGGCGTGTATCACGGATTGACTGATATGTTGGGAAGCATTCCCGCACTCTTGCCGTGAGGCGGGCATGCCGCACTGAATGGGCGGAGGAGGCCGCAAGATTATCATCGCGTGCCAAGTTATGCGAATCGCAATCTCCGAATACTCGCCGCTTTGGCCCAAGATATTTGACGACGAGGCGGCGCTGCTAGCCCGTCAACTGCCGGGCTCCGCGGTCATCGAACATATCGGCAGCACGGCCGTGCCCGGCCTGGCGGCCAAGCCGGTGATCGACATCCTGATCGGCCTCGCGGATTTCGCCCAAGCCAATTCGTTCGTGCCGCGCATCGAGCAATTGGGCTACGAATACGTCCCGCAATACGAAACGGAAATGCCGTTCCGCCGCTTCTTCCGGAAAGAGCAATCCGGCGTCAGAACCCATCACATCCACATGGTCGCCATCGGCACGGACTTCTGGCAGCGACATCTCCGATTCCGCGACTATCTCCGCACGCATCCCGAAACCGCGGCCCAATACGCCGCGCTCAAACACACCTTGGCCGCGCGCGATTGGCAAGACATGAACGAATACGCTGACGCCAAGACCGATTTCATCCGGAGCGTGGAGGCTGAAGCGGCACGGCAGTGCGAGAAGTCGTAGCGAATTCGCTAGAATTCCGAGAGCGAAGATTGCGAACACACGGTTAGAAACCGTGGCAAATTGATGGATGCTCGCTATGATTCGATTTAGGAAGAACGAGCGAAGGAGAGGCGTTTCATGGCCATCAAGACCATTCCGCTCAGCCGCCTGGAAACGGATCTCACAAGGACGCTGAATGAGTGCGTCGAAACGGGAGAGACTGTGGTTGTCGAGATGCCGGACAAAAACCTCTTGACGATTCAACCTCTCGATCCGGGGGAGGATGATGGGCTGATTGACGAATTGCTCCAGTCCAACCCAAGATTTCAGGCACTGGTATCGAGGTCGAAGGCCGGCTCGCGCAAGCCATTCTTGGCGGAATGAACCCCAACGGGCAACGCCGTTAAGTATTATGCGACGGGAAGTACCGCAGTTTATCGAGATTTCCAATGTTTTCACGGCATCGCCAGAGTGACTGCTGCTAGCGATTTCAGCGGAATCGCCCGAACCAACACGTAAGAACCAGCGCCGACTTGACTTACTGAAAATGCTTAAGGGGGTTGCGCCCTCCAGCCCAAGGGTAGCCCGCCACCGGCGGGCAACCCTTGGGCTGGAGGACGAAGCCCGTCGGGGCATTTACCGTCGCCGGTCATGCACGGCTCGCATGACGTGTAATCGCAGATTTGCTATGGCTTGTCCAGCAGTGACGGAACACTGCAAATCACTTGATCGTCGCCGCTCGATTGGCGCCCGAATGGGCAAGTCAACTGCTGACGCGTTGCACTGCTGGCAAGCCAGCAGTGGCACCCGATGGGACGAGCCAAGCGTCTCGCCGGCAAACCTTCCTGCGTTTCGCCCGCTTGGCCCCTGAACTACAATGGATGTTCGCCACCTCAGTTCGCCGTCATCAATCGCCACCACTCCGCGCTTCCGCCCCATGAAACTCGCCTTCAGCAGCAATGCGTATCTCAATTTCTCGATCGAGGATGCCATTGCGCGGATTGCGGATGCGGGGTATACGGGGATCGAGATTCTGGCCGACGTGCCGCATGCCTGGCCGGCGGGGTTGCTCGAGGAGCGGAAGCAGTCGATCCGTGCCGCGCTCGATCGGCACCATCTGAAGATCTCGAACGTCAACGCGTTCATGATGAATGCCGTGGCCGATCCGCGGCAGCCGTACTGGCATCCGAGCTGGATCGATCCAGCCCCGCACTATCGGGCCATCCGCCGCGAGCACACGAAGCGGGCGCTGCGGCTGGCGCATGAGCTGGGCGCGCCCTGTCTCACGACCGAGCCGGGGGGGCCGCTCAACGACGGACAGACGTGGGAGCAGGCGGCGCAAGTCTTTTATGATGAGCTGATGCCCTGCGTCGACGTGGCCGAGCAGCTTGGCGTGCAGCTTCTGATCGAGCCGGAGCCGCATTTGATGATCGAGACGTTCGGCCAGCACTTGCAATTCATGCGGCGGATCAAGTCGCCGAGCGTCGGGCTGAATTTCGATATCGGCCATGCCTATTGCGTCGGCGAGAACCCCGAGGAATGGGTGCGGACGATGGCCCCCTTCACGCGACACTATCATCTCGAAGACATCGCCGCCGACCGAGTACACAAGCATCTGATCCCCGGTCGCGGAGCAATCGACTTCGCCGCCACGCTCGCCGAAATCGCCAAGACCGAATACCAGGGCTGGATCACGGTCGAGTTGTATCCGTACATCGACAATCCGGACGCCGCCGCCCGCGAGGCCCGCGAGTATTTGATGGGCGTGGCGGGGCAGCTCGAGATTCAGATCGAAGCGCGCTAGTCGGACTTCGAAGCTGATCTGATACTTTGGGTGCCATGCCCACGGCTCGGCGTGGGCATGGACTGCTTGGGAGCATGGCCACTCAGGGCAGTGGCCATGGCACCCGCAGTTCTATATCGACTTCAAAAAGCATTTAGCCGTGTTCGTCACTTACCGCCGTTCTTCGGATCCGCGACTTGCGGCATGCCGGATTCGTCGCTCTTGAGCGGCGGCAGGCTGAAGGTTTCTTCTTCGCGTTCGACGGCGACTTCGTCCGGCTCCGTGCCGTCGACGCTCTGCCGCAGCAGATAATAAACGGCGGTCGCGGCGGTCCACAAAAAGCTGTAAAGATACGCGGCGCCCAACAGCATCACGCAATCGGTCCAAAAGTTGAGGACTTTCACGCCGGTCGATACTGACCAGGGAGTGTCTTCGGGAAGCGGCGCAGTTCTGAGAAGGTTTCCAATTTCTTTCGCTCGCGCCGCACCACTTCCCCAACTTGCCGACCAAAGCGCCAGCCAATTGGTCCAGGCGACGAAATAAATGACCACGTGCGCCGCCAGCAGGCCGAGTACTCCGGCCACGATCGCATAGAACAGATAGTGAAACGGCCGTTGGAACGTGTAGGAATAAGAGCGGCTCAATGCGTCGAACGAATCGGTCCCCTCGACGCTCACCGTCGGCCACATCAGGGCCCAACCGAAGACCAGGCCCAATAGCAGGATCGCCATCACCAAGCCGGCCAAGAGCATCAGCGGCCAGAAGAAGCTCATCACCAGGAAACCGAAATCGGCCCGCATGATCAGCCCGAACACGACGCCGGCCACTAGGCTCAGCACGATCACGCCTAACAGCGGAAACAGCGCGGCGAGAAAGTATTGCAGCCACTTCACCGTGCCAAACCGCAGGCCGTCGGTCAGGCTCAGCCGGCTCTCGCGGGCCAGGGCCAACGCGGCAATCCGCGTGATCGCACCGCCGATCAAGGCCCAGACCGCCAGCTCCCACAGCCCGCACAGCAACGTATACGTGAACGGCACGATGCCGACGACGGCGTCCGGGCTGGGAGCCAGAAACATGCGGCGAAAAGGAGCGGTCAGCCATTGTCCGGTTTGCAGCACCGGGCTGACGCTCGGATCGAGACCGTTGAACGACAGCGAAGGTACGCTCTGCAGTTGAGCCCGCCAGGGCCACTCGCTGTCTGCCGCGATCCAGTGGAGCTTATGCAAGTCGTCCGAGTCGGAATAAATGCCTCCGATCATCCGCCAGCCGACGGAAGTGGCGACCAAGCCGAGGGCCGCCAGGAGCAACAGCCGCGGCGCGAGCGCCAAGCGGACGCACCGCACGATCCCCAGCCAGGGAAAAACCTCGCGCCAAGCAATTTCCCGCAGAACGCCACGGTCTTCCGCCATGCGTCGGTTCCTCATCCGCGTTCAATTAATCAGACCAAGTCGTCGCCATTATAAGCACGGGTCGCGCCCGGCGATAGCAGTGCCAGCTTCAAGACGCTTCGGCCTCAGAGCCGCGTTAGAGACGGAGAAAGCAATTGCAGATTCCCCTCACCCCGGCCCTTTCCCAGAGGGAGAGGGAGCACGCGCTGAAGCCGGCTTCTAGTCGCTCTCGGCGGGCGGCTCGGCTTCCTCATCCGGTTCGGACGGCTGATGGGGAACGCCATACTCCTCGCCGAGCCAGCGCTTCAGGTCGATCAGGCGGCAACGCTCGTTGCAAAACGGCAGGCAGCTCGATTGCTGAGGGTCGAACGACGCGCCGCAGACAGGACAGATTGAAAGTGCCATCTACCCGTCTCGCTGAACTCCGGATGCCGCCTACTTCTTCTTCCGCGGTTTGCTCGTTTCGGCTTTGCTCTCCGAGCCACCGCTCGGCTTGGTGTCTGCGGCGGCGGACGATTTGCTTTCCTCGCCGCTGGGCTTCGACTCGGTCGAGTCGCTAGGCTTGTCGGCGGCGGCCTGCTTCTTGTAACCTTCGCTGCGGTAGTCGGTCTTGTAGAATCCCGATCCCTTGAACATGATCGCGGCCCCCATGCCGATCAGCCGCCGCAGCTTCTGCTTTCCACACTTGGGACATTTCCGCTTGACCGGCGCCATCATCGATTGGAACAACTCAAACTTGTGGTCGCACGCATCGCAGACGTAATCGTAAGTAGGCATGAGAGGGGCGAGGGACTAGGTGCGAGGGGCGAGGGAAAAAACTTCGCCTTTGGCGGCGACCGACGCGCGGATCGGCGATTGGGCCGGAAGCAATATGAACATATTCATTGCAGTTGACCTCTGGATAGCGATTGCGCGTCCCCTAGTCCCTCGCCTCTCGCCCCTCGCCCCTTTTCGAAACGATCACCTGCGCGGGGCGGACGATCCGATCGTGCAGCTCGAGGCCGGGGCGAGTGACGCCGAGCACGGTGTGCTCCGGGTGCTCTTCGCTCGGTTGCTGCAAGATCGCTTCATGACGGTTCGGGTCGAACGGCTCGCCAACGACGGCGCCGGCGGTAATCAGCTTGGCATGGTGTTGGGGGAAAACGGTCTCGAACTGTTGCAGCATCATTTTGAGCCCTTCGAGCAATTTGGCGGCGTCGGCCTTCTTTTCAGCCGCCTCGATCGCCCGGCTCACGTTATCGACGATCGGCAACAGATCACGCAGTAGATTGATCTCGGCATAGCGCCGCTCGTCCTCCAGCTCGCGCCGCGCCCGCTTGCGATAGTTTTCCAATTCCGCTTGAGTGCGGAGCAGCTTGTCTTGCGCTTCGGCCAGCCGCGACCGCACGGACTGGGATTCGGCGAGCGGATCTGCGACTTGAGCGCCCACGCCGGCGCCCTCTTGTTGGCTCTGCGTCGGATCCGGCTGGCGATCAACGTCCTCGGCGCCTCTTGGTATGTCGTTCTCTGCCATGACTATTTCTCTTTCTGCCCTGTCTCTTCCTCGGAAACAAAATACTGCTTGAGCTTTTCGAAGAACCGCTTGCGATGCGGGCTGACGTGCGTTCGCTCCTCGGCCGCCAGATCGCGGAGCAGCGTTTCCTGACGTGTCGTGAGGTGCTTCGGCACTTCGATATTCACTTCCACCAGCAAATTGCCGCGGACGCGGCGTCGCGGGTCCGGCATGCCGCGGCCACGGAGTTTGAAGACCTCGCCCGGCTGAGTGCCGGCCGGGACCTCGAGCGGCTCGCGGCCTTCGAGCGTCGGCACTTCGACCGTCGCACCCAGGGCCGCTTGCGAATAGGCGATCGGCACCCGCACGATCAAATCCTGCCCGTCGCGCTGAAAGAGCGGATGCTCGGCCACGTGCACGATGCAATAACAATCCCCCGACGGCCCTCCGTCCGGGCTGGGGTCTCCTTCGCCGGCCAGACGAATCCGCATCTCGTCGTCGATCCCAGCGGGCACGATCACCTCGCGCTTGACGCGACGGACCACATACGCCGCTCCTCGACACTTGGGGCACGGCTCCTTGACGACCGATCCCGCGCCGCGACAGGCCGGACAGGTCGTTTGCACGCGGATGAAGCCCGAGGCTTGCACCACTTGCCCCCGCCCGCCGCAATAACTGCACGTCTGCGGCTTGGTGCCTGGCTTCGCACCAGAGCCATCACAATCCGCGCATTTTTCGTGCCGCTCGAACTCGACCGTTTTGGTGACGCCGCGGGCCGCTTCGATAAGGTCCAATCGCACTTCGCAGCCGACGTCGCTCCCTTTGTGGACCTGCCGCCGTCCGCGCCGCGTGCCGCCGCCGAAGAAATCGCCGAACAGCCCGCCCCCGAGAATATCGCCGAAGGCCTCCATGATGTCGCTGACATCATTGAACTGGTGGGCGCCTGGACCATCGACCCCGGCGTGGCCAAAGCGATCGTAGCGGCTGCGCTTATCGGCATCGTGCAGCACCTCGAAGGCCTCGGCCGCCTCCTTGAATTTCAGCACGGCCTCGGCGTCTCCCGGATTCTTGTCCGGGTGATGCTTGATCGCCAGCTTGCGATAGGCGTCGGCAATTTCCTTGGGCGCGGCGCTCTTGGCGACTCCCAGGACCTCGTAGTAGTCTCGCTTGGCTGCCATTGTTTCCATGGCAAGAGGATCGTGTTCGTGAAGGTCTGTGACAACCAATTCTACGTCGCAAGGCGATAGCCGGATGCGCCAAGTTTTGGCGGCAATTGTCGCGATTGTCGCGAAGGGCTCGAAATCATGGATTGATGACGACCTCGCCCGCCGGCCCGCGAAAGAGAACATTCAGGCGGTTTAGAACGTCGCGCCCGAGGATTCGCTCGCGGCCATGAAAGTCGGCGTGAAGTCGACAATCAATTTCTTGGCCGTCGATTGAGACCCAAACGGTGAACGCAAGCGTCTCCACCGGAGTTCCACCGCCCACGCCCTGCAACATGCTTGGCGCACCGATCGCCGGCTCAAGTTGAAGTCGTTGGCAATCGGCCCACGGAATCAGGCTCATATCCGCGCCGGTGTCAGGGATGACCCGATCCAGGATAATTCCCGGCGTGCCGCTCGCCGGTCGAAATTCAACTTCCAGAACGGGGAGCGCCTCGGTGCCATAGTCTTGGTCGTATTGGAACACCGCACTGCGGACGCGGCTCGGCTCATTCTCATGTCCGACCCGGATTACGAACGGATGTTTCCCGGACAGGTGCGCGGCCGTAGATACCTCGACAGCGCTTTTGCTCGACGCGATCACAGCGCCGTCAGCGAATGCGACCCATTGATCTTCATATTGATCGAGTAACCGCTCGCGTGCGGACCAATAGGATTTCTCGTTCTTATACCAATCAGGATGAACCTGGCTGGCGATCTCAGGAGGAAGTCCGTCGGCAAGGCTTCGCATGATTCACTGCATTAAAGATGTAATATCGTACCACATCAGTATTGTACTCACGAAAGCGCTCAATGCATCCGTTGGCGGTCGCGCCTGCGGTGAACGGCCGGCAAAGTGGCCTAACAATTCACGTACCGGGCCGGAAACTGCGAGCCTTTGGGCAGGTAGCCGCGCACGGATTTGAATCGGTATTTCTCTCGAATCGTCTCAGCCGCAGGCTTTCCCCGAAACTCAAGTCGTCCGCTCTTGCGATCTGGTGGAGCGGGATGAATTTCGGAAATATCGGGGGTCGTGCCTTCCGGATCCCATCCATCCTCTTCGACCTCATAAACTTCACGCACGACTCCCTGGAAAACCGCAAGAACGTACTTCGCCGCTCGGCAACGCCTCTTGCTGAGACGCCACGCGCGTCGCGTCGCATCGCATCGTACAGTTCGTCGTCAGTTATTCCATGGTAGTAGAGGTGGTTAATACGAAGGAGGATCACCGGATCGTCGATCGAAACCTCTTTTGCCCCGTAATAGCAAATAACATCCTCGAGTGGCAACCTTCCGATCTTAACGCTATCGATTCCATGAACGATCCCGCGGATTTGGTTTGTGAGATTCGGTATCGCATCGATAACCGCCGCCTCAACTCGAAACGCAGTCACCTCTGACTCCAGGCCGTGCGAAATGATCTCAAGGCGCGGTTTGAGACGATGCGAGGCGAGGTCAGCTAACTTCTGGTTTTTCCTTGACTCGCCAGCCGAGCGGAGGTGCGATATCACACGGCTACCCTTTCCCTTGCCGACATAGAAAGGGTGTCCGTCGCGCGGGTCCACCAGTAGATACACGTAATAGCCGAGCTTATCGGCAACCTCGGCCGGAATGCGATCGACGTCGCTGCTCATGGCTGGCGCCCAAACGCATCGGCGAATATGGCTGCAATCAGTTGTAGGACGGACTTTCCTCGATCGAGACCACCTACCGAATGCTTCCCTCGACGCGGCTCTTGTCCTTGTCGTCCTTGTCGAGCGTCGTAACCAGCGCTTCGGTCGTGAGCATCAGGCCGGAGATGCTGGCGGCATTCGTTAGCGCCGCGCGGACGACCTTGACGGGGTCGATGATCCCCGCCTTCAGCATATCGACATACTGCCGGGTGTTGGCGTCGAAGCCGACGTTCGTCGCTTTCTGGCTCACCTCGTCGGCCACTACCGAGCCGTCGATTCCGCCGTTGTCAGCAATTTGACGGATCGGAGCGGAGAGCGAATGCAGGATGATATCGACTCCGATTTTTTCGTCTCCCTTGGCCGAGGCGCGGACCTTCTCGACCGCCTCCGTGCAGCGGAGCAGGGCCACGCCGCCACCCGGAAGAATCCCCTCCTCGACCGCGGCGCGAGTGGCGTGCAGAGCATCCTCGACGCGGGCCTTCTTCTGCTTCATGTCCGACTCGGTGCCGGCCCCGACGGAGATGATTGCCACGCCGCCGGTCAGCTTCGCCAATCGCTCCTGATACTTTTCGCGATCGTATTCGCTGTCGGATGCCTCGATCTGATTGCGAATCTGCTGGATTCGATTCTGCACGTCGGCTTGCTTGCCGGCCCCTTGCACGATCGTCGTTTCGTTGCGGTCGACCGTGATCTTCTTGGCCCGGCCCATGTGCTCGAGCGTCAAGTTTTCGAGCTTGATCCCGAGGTCTTCGCTAATGAGCGTGCCGCCGGTCAGGGTGGCAATGTCGCCGAGCATGGCCTTGCGGCGATCGCCGAAGCCGGGGGCCTTGACGGCGCAGATATTCAGCACGCCGCGAAGCTTGTTGACCACCAGCGCCGTCAGCGCTTCACCCTCAACTTCTTCGGCGACGATCAATAGCGGCTTGCCCGTCTGGGCCACCTTTTCGAGGATCGGAACCAACTCGCGCAAATTCGCGATCTTCTTTTCGTGAATCAGGATCAACGCGTCTTCGAGCAGGCAATCCATCTCGGCCGGGCGATTGATGAAGTACGGCGAGATGAAGCCCTTGTCGAATTGCATCCCGTCCACAAAGCGGACGGTCGTCTCCATCGTCTTGCCTTCCTCGACGGTGATCACGCCGTCCTTGCCGACCTTCTCCAGGGCTTCGGCCAGCAGCTTGCCGATGGTCATGTCGTTGTTGGCGCTGATCGCGCCGACCTGAGCGACCTCCTGCGGGTTCTGCACCGGCCGGCCCATTTCCTTCAGATGCTCGACCGCCGCTTCGACGGCTTTCTCGATCCCGCGGCGGACTGCCATCGGATTGCTGCCGGCGGCGATGTTCCGCGTGCCTTCCTTGAAAATGGCTCGGGCCAGAACAGTGGCCGTCGTCGTGCCGTCGCCCGCGATGTCGGAGGTCTTCGTGGCCACCTCGTTCACGAGCTTGGCCCCCATGTTCTCGAACCGGTCTTCCAGCTCGACTTCTTTGCTGACGGTCACGCCGTCCTTGGTGACGGTCGGGCCGCCGAACGACTTGGCGATGATTACGTTGCGGCCGGTGGGGCCCATCGTGATCGCCACTGCATCGGCCAGCTTTTCGACTCCCTTGAGCATTTTCGCTCGGGCTTGATCCTGAAACAGCAATTGTTTTGCAGCCACGGTGACGGGTTCCTATTTGAGAAAGTCTTGTTTGATCTTGAATCGCGAGGAATCAAAGCACCTTCGCCAGAATATCCGACTCGCGGACGATCTTGACGTCGTTGCCGCTGACTTCGATGTCGGTGCCGGAGTATTTGCCGTAGATGACGACGTCGCCAACCGACACGGACAGGTCGCCGCGCTTGCCGTTATCCAGCAGCTTGCCCGGCCCGATGGCGATCACGGTGCCGCGCTGCGGTTTTTCCTTCGCCGTGTCTGGGAGCACGATTCCCCCGGCAGTCCGCTCTTCCGCCTCGACCGGCTCCACCACCACTCGATCGTCCAACGGACGCAGCTTCATGTCCTTCGCCATATCTTGGTTCCCCCGTACTTTGATGTTGTTAAATAGCCAAGCATCAGTTCAATGACTGATGCGAATGACGAATGTCACATCATCCCCATGCCGCCCATGCCACCCATACCGCCGCCCATGCCACCCATTCCACCCATGCCTCCACCCATTCCACCGCCCATGCCGTGGTCGTGTGCGTCGTGATCCCCTTCCTTTTCCTCGGAAGGAATCTCAGTCACAAGCGACTCAGTGGTCAACAGCAGCGAGGCCACGCTGGCGGCGTTCTGAAGCGCCACGCGAACCACCTTGGCAGGATCGATGATCCCCGCAGCCGCGAGATCGCAGTAGCTGTCCTTGTCGGCATCGTAGCCGTCGTTCTTCCCCTTCATCTGCTTGACGCGATTGACGACGACCGCTCCGTCGTGCCCGGCGTTCTCGGCGATAAAACGCAGCGGATAGTCGAGCACTTGCTTGATGATATCGGCGCCGAGCTTCTCATCGCCCGAAACATCGAGCTTGTCGAGCGACTTCTCGGCCCGGATCAGAGCCACGCCGCCGCCGGGAACGATCCCTTCTTCGAGCGCCGCCTGAGTGGCTGCCTTGGCGTCTTCCAACAGTGCTTTGCGCTCCTTCATCTCGGTTTCGGTAGCGGCCCCGACGTTGATCTGGGCCACGCCACCGGCCAACTTTGCCAGCCGCTCCTGGAGCTTCTCACGATCGTAGTCGCTGTCGGTCGCGTCGATCTCCCGGCGGATTTGCTCAACCCGGCCGTCGATCTGCTCTTTCTTTCCGGCCCCGCTGACAATCGTCGTCTCTTCGCTCGAGATGATGATCTTCTTGGCCCGGCCCAGATCGGAGAGCTTGACCGAATCGAGCTGGATGCCCAGGTCCTTGAAGATGGCCGTCCCACCGGTCACGGCGGCCAGATCGCCCAGGATCGCCTTGCGCCGGTCGCCGTAGCCGGGGGCCTTTACTGCGCAGACGTTCAAGATGCCGCGCATCTTGTTGACGACCAAGGTGGCGAGCGCCTCCCCTTCGACATCCTCGGCAATGATCAACAGCGGCTTGTTCGCCTTGCTCACCGCTTCCAACAGCGGCACGAGATTCTTGGCGCTAGAGATCTTTTCCTCGTAGATCAGAATAGAGCAGTTTTCCAACTCGACCTTTTGCTCGTCTTGATTGGTGACGAAATGCGGCGAGAGGAAGCCGCGGTCGAACTGCATCCCTTCGACCACTTCGACGGTCGTTTCGGATTGCTTTCCTTCTTCGACCGTGATCACGCCGTCCTTGCCGACCTTGAGGAAGGCGTCGGAGAGCACGTTGCCGATCGACGGGTCGTTGTTGCCCGCGATCGTGGCCACCTGCATGATTTCTTTCTTGTTCTTGTCGTTGATCGGCGTGGCCATTTTCGAGACGGCCGCGCAGACGGCTTCGGTCGCCTTGGCGATGCCGCGCGATAGGGCCATCGGATCGGCGCCCGCGGCGATCATCTTCAAGCCTTCCTTGAAGATCGCCTCGGCCAACACGGTGGCGGTCGTGGTGCTGTCGCCGGCTACGTCATTCGTCTTGCTGGCGGCCTCTTTGACCAACTGGGCGCCGAGATTTTCGAACGGGTCGTCCAGCTCGATATCTTCCGCGACGGTCACGCCGTCTTTTGTCACCTTCGGAGAACCCCAACCCTTGTCGAGCACGGCATTGCGGCCGCGGGGGCCGAGCGTGCTGCGGACGGCCTTCGCCAATTTCGACACGCCGGCCATCAAGGGCTGCCGGGCTTCGTCGTCAAACACGATTTGCTTTGCCACGTTCAATTCCCTCCTAATGCCTTGCAAGACAACAACGCGGCCTCATTTGGCAGCCGCCGGCCAATAATGAGCCGTGTAAAGCAACCAACGTGCCGCGGGAGGGTCGGATTGCCATAAGTCTTTACGAAGACAACATTTGTCGTAAGTATGGACGGTTTTCGATTTGAAATCTGATATTCCGAATCCGGCCGGCAAGTGCCAATATGACAGCCGGCGTCTCGACGCGAGATTTGCCGTAGGACTAGGGATCCAGCAAAATGGCCGTATGAAGACAACAGTCGATCTTCCGGACGCGCTTCTGAAGCAGGTGAAACTCCGCGCCTTGCGCGACGGCCGGAAGCTCAAGGATGAAGTTGCTGACTTGCTTCGCAAAGGTCTGGCCGCTGCCAAGAAACCGGAGCCTATTGCCCTGGCGACCGTGGTCAGCAAGGATCGGAAATCGAGATTGCCCGTGATCGAGTGCAAAAGCTCCACGTCTCCAGCCGAGGAAGTTACGCCGGCGCACGTGGCCAATATCCTCCTGGCTCAGGAAGTGACTTGGCAACATGAAGCTGGCCGATAGCAACGTTTGGCCGGCGCTGCACAAGACTCGCCGAAGACTTTTTCGGTGTCAACGAGGTCAGCAACAGCCGCCCATTTGCTCCCAAATGCAGTTGACTGCAACGGGCCTGTCAGACCTACCGCTGCTTCGCGAATGAATCATAGTAGAACTTGTTCCACCACTTAACAGCCTGCACGTGCTCATCTAGCGACAACCACGCCATATTCTCCGTTGCGCTCGGATCACCGCCGAACCGAATAGGCTTCACGTACCACTTGATCTTCGTCGTGAATCGTTCGTCTGACTCAAGTCGCAGCGTCCCCGATGGAAACGGGAATGGCGCGAGGCTCGCTCGCTCTAACGGGATGGTCGGAACTGAGAAGTATCGGGACTCATGATCGACGAGAATAAAGTCGTCCCAACCCTTCAACCCGACGATAAAGTAGCCCGGTAGATATTCTTTGATCCCATAAGTCGCCGTAAGAAGTTCGGCCTCTTTTTGGTCTTCGCACAATATCCAATAATCGTCGTTGAACCAACCTTCTCTCATACAGGTCTAACGCTAGAGTTAAGCTATAGCCCCTAAAGCGGACTGCGCTATTGGGCATTCACGATCCGCGCCAATGGCACAGCCTCAACCTTCTTCGAGAGATTGTAGCGTTTCTCGCCCGGATACACGACGTACAGTGCGGCCAGTTTCAAATCGTGCAGGGCAATCCGCATCAAGGGCGTGAGGGTCGGCGCCGGTCCCATGACTCATTTCTTGGTCGTCACCATTTCCAGACCTTGGCGGGCATCGTTGAGGTCGGGGTTGTAGCGAAGAGCGTTGCGGTAGGCGTCGGCGGCGCCGGGATTATCGCCCAGGGATTGCAAACAGGCGCCAAGTCGGAATTGGGTGGCGGCATCGAATGGACGCAGTTCAATGGCTTCGCGGAAAACGGCGGCGGCCTCCTTATAGCGTTTGCGCGCTTGCAGGAAATCGCCGAACTCAAAGCGATGGTCGGCTCGGTCGGGGGCCAAGACAATGCTCTTACGATAGGCCTCTTCGGCGCCGGCGAAATCCTTCATGTTTTCCTTGGCCACTCCCAAGGCGGCCCAAACCTGGTCGGTATGAGGATATTTTTCGACCGTTTCAATCATGAGTTGTAAAGCGTCGGCCGGTTGGTTGTCGTTCTGCATCGCGTTGGCCCTCAAGATGCGGCCGTGCCAGCCGACCCGCAGTAGGCGGATTTGCGCGGTGCCATCGGGCCAGGATTGGTCCTCAGGCAACGTAGCGAAGCGGACGTGTTCCCGGTCGGATTCCGGGCGCTTGCCGAGCCGCTCGTAAACCGCAGCGCGCAATGCGCAGGCCCGTTTTCGAGTGTACGGATCGTCCGCGATGGCTTGCAGAAGAGAGAGGGCGTCCTGATAGTTTTGGCGGGCGATCATGACCTGTGCCAAGCCGAATTGAGAGTAGAAGTGCACGTACTTATTGTCGCTCTTCGTGGCGAGCACCTTCCGATACTCTGTTTCGGCGTCTTCGATGCGGCCCAAGCTCAAAAGCAGATCGGCCAATCGAAACCTGGGGACCGGCAAATCGTTTGGGGCCAGGGCGGCGGCCCTTTCCAAGCATGGAAGGGCTTGGTCCGGATGAGCGCCCTTTTCCAAAAGATATCCCTGGAAATAGGGCCAATTCGGGTTCGTCTTTTCCAGCGTCGCCGCGGCGCCGTAGCAAATGATGGCTTCATCCGCGAATTGGTGGGCATGTAAAAGCATCGCCAGCGTGCCCCACGCATCAGCCGAACGCGGCGCCCGCTCGACGGCCGCCCGCTGTTTGGTCAGGACCTCGGCCACCTCCGGATCGATGCCGTCCAGGGCCAGAAACGGCAGCTCGGGCAACGGGCCAGTCCAACCTTGGTAAACCCAACGGCCGATCAACGCGCACAACAGGACCACCATTATTGCGACGAGGGCGCGCAGGTGTCCCCTGGGGGGCCCGAATTGTGCGGGCGCTCGGTAAGCGGGCCGTTCACGGCCATCTGGCTTCTTTTTCCTTGACGGGTTGGCCCTTGCCACGTCGCACCTCGACCAAACGATCCACGGACGGACATGAAAAAATCTCTTCCGAACCATCCGGCCAAGAGACCTCGACGGCATCCACGTGCTGAACGGCGCCCAAGCCGAAATGGGCGCGCGGATCATTGCTGCTTAAAAAACTCTGGCTCGGCTGGATTAAACGCCGCCAGCGGCGCGCGCCGGCCACGATTTGCACGTCGGCGCCAATCGCGTCGCGGCCGCAGGCTGGTTCGACGGCGCGGACCATCAACCAGTGCCCGCGATTGGGGGCGACATTCCGTAGGATGCGGGCCTTGCCGCCGACGGTTGTTACCAACAGATCCAGAGCGCCGTCGCCATTGAGGTCGCCAACCGCCAAGCCGCGCGCGACGTTGGGCTGGCCACACAGAGCGGGGTTGTCGTAGGAAATATCGCGGAACTTGCCGGCGCCGTCGTTGGCGAATAGCTGATTGCGCTCGGCGTAGGCGTCCCAATGCAGTTTGGTGGCCGGAGTGGTGCGAGAGACGCGGCCATTGACCAGGGCCAAATCGAGTGCGCCGTCCTGGTCGAAGTCCCCGAGGACGGCGCCGAAGCCAGTGCCGCGCCAGGCCATCTTTGTAAGGCCGGACTCGGTGGCCCGTTCTTGGAAAAAGCCGCACGGTCCCTGTTTCCACAGACCTGGAAATTCGGAGGTGAGGTGGGTGACGAAAAGGCTCGGCAAGCCCGTGCCATTCACGTCGCCAAAGGCCACACCCATGTTGCCCTGGGCCTCCCCGCCGGAGTTGAACGCGACATTACGTTGAACCGCCTCCTCGCGGAACGTGCCGTTTTTCTGGTTGATCCACAGGCGGTTGGCCTCGTTGTCGTTGGCCACGAAGATGTCGGGCCAACCGTCGCCGTTGAAATCCGCGCAGAGCACTCCCAAACCCGGGCCGATCGTGCGGCCCAAGCCGGCGGCATCGGTGCGATCCTCGAATCCAAGCCAAACTCCGTTCGCGTCCTTGCCGCGATTGTGGTAGAGATGGGTCTGGGTTCCTTTGAAGTTAGAAGGATGGCAATAGTCGCGACCGTCGCCGTTCAGCCGGATGCAGGGATAGGTCGGGTCCAGGGCCACGTAATTCACAATGACCAGGTCGAGCCAACCGTCACGATCGAAATCCAGAAAGCTGACGGCCGTGCCCCAGATTTGCTTGTCGATGCCGCTGGCGGTCACTTCCTCGAAGTGGCCTTGGCCCCGATTGAGGAAGAGCCGGCCCCCCATGTATTCGCTGACGTAGACGTCGGGCAGACCGTCGTTATTCACGTCCCCGACGGCCACGCCCATGCAGTGACCGGCGAAATCGAGCCCCGAGCCGGCACTGACGTCCTTAAAACGCCCGTCGGGCTGTTGCCGGAACAACCGATTTTTGGAGGGCGAGTGTGGCCCGCCATTCTGTAGTAGGTAGATGCCGAGCCGTCCGTCGTTGTCGAAATCAAATAGAGCAGCCCCCGAACCAATGCATTGAGGCATAAAGTATGAGCCGTCAATCGGGCCGGGGTCATGAATGAAATCAAGCCCGACCTCCTGAGTTACGTCCATAAACCAGGGCGGCTGGCTAGTCCGAACCTCATTCGGCTTGGCGGAAGGCGATTGGGTGCAGGCGGCGGTAAGGCCGAAAACCAGCCCAAAGAGGACGAGGTGAACACGCCACCTTACAGAGATTGGCATTTTCGCACTGAGCCCGTTCCTTCGCGACTGCACCATGACGATGGGCTTTATGTATCACTTGATCTTCTTCGTGAATCGTTCGTCCGACTGAATCGGAGCGCTCGTGCGCTTGCATTCGACGCCGATCCGCCGGCCGCCTTTGAACAGCAGCAGGTCGAGCCGTACCATGAAATTCCCCCAGTCAATGGAGGATTTTCATGGTACTCCATTGCCCCGTGCTCCCAGCTCCCTGCTCCCTGCTCCTATTCCTCCTCCTCCGGATGCAGCACGGCCTTGTCGATGATTTCTTTCTGCACGTTGCCCGGCACCACTTCGTAGTGGTTGAATTCCATCGTGTAGCTTCCTTGCCCGCCGGTCATGCTCGAGAGGCTGCGGGCATACGTGGTCACTTCGGCTAGCGGGACGACGGCAGTGACGGTTTGCAAATCGCCGCCGGCCGATTCCATGCCGGCCACGCGGCCGCGGCGGCCCGAGAGGTCACTCGTGATGTCCCCCAGTTTCTCGTTCGGGACGGTGATGTGCAGCGTGACAATCGGTTCGAGGAGCGACGGCTTGGCCTCTTGAAACACATTGCGGAAGGCCATCGAGCCGGCCGTCTTGAAGGCCGCTTCCGAGCTATCGACGTCGTGATATTTGCCGAAATGCACCTCGACCCCCACATCCTGCACGTGGTAGCCGGCGATCACGCCGCGCTCGAGCCGCTCCTTGAATCCCTTTTCCACCGCGGGAAGGAAGTTGTTCGGGATCGTGCCGCCGACGATCGAATCCACCCACAGGAAATTGCTCTTGGGATCGTGATGGAATTGCCGCATCGAGGGGAACCGCTGTTTCGTGGCAAACGCTTCGGGATCGGTGCCGGACGGGAACGGGAACATCCGGATATGGACTTCGCCGAATTGCCCGCGGCCGCCGGTTTGCTTCTTATGGCGATAACTCCCCTCGGCCTTGGCTTGGATCGTTTCGCGATAGGGAATCTTCGGCTCCTTGGTGTCGATCTCGACCTTGTCGCGCTTCTTGAGCCGCTCGCGAACGACCATCAAGTGCAATTCGCTCATTCCGGTCATGACGAGTTCTTTCGTCTGCGGATCGCGGTCGATGCGGAAGGTCGGATCTTCCTCGACCACCTTGTGCAGCGCGCCGGAGAGCTTCGCCTCGTCGCCGCGGCTCTTGGGCGTGGCGGCCAGGCCGACCATCGGCGTGGGATACTTCACCGGCGGCATCGTGAAGTTACCGAGCGTCGTGCCGGTGTGCAGATCTTCCGTCTTGGCGATCGCCACGATGTCGCCGGGGCCGGCCGAATCGACCGGATGCGATTCGCTCCCTTGAATTTCCAACAGCGGCCCGATCTTGACGTTCTTCCGCCCGCCGGAGACATGCACGCTTTCGTCCTTCTTGAGCATGCCGCCGAACACTCGGATATAGCTGAGCTTCTGCACGAACGGATCGATGCGCGTCTTGAACACTTGGGCCACCAGCGGGCCGGTCGCGTCGAGCGAGATGGGGACTTCTTTCCCCGCCTCGTCGATCGCCTTGCGGTGCAACTCATTGGGCGGCAGGCCGCAAAGAGCGAAGGCGTCGAGCAACTCCTTCAGCCCGATCCCGGATTTTCCCGCCACGCAAACGATCGGGATCAAGCTGCCGTGTGCGATCGCTTCATCGAACAATCTCGGCAGCTCTTCGTCGGTCGGCAGTGTTCCCTCGAAATACCGGCTCATCACTTCTTCGTCCATCTCGACGATCGATTCGATCAGCGATTGATTGATCTCGGCTGGATCGATCAAAGCGCCCGGCGTGCCGCCGGACACTTTGAGCGTGCTGACGACCCCTTTGAAATCGTGGCCCGAGCCGATCGGCACATTCAGCGGAATGCAGGCCTTGCCGAACATCGACTGGATTGATTCGAGCAGGGCGGGAAAGCCGATATTCTCCGAATCCATCTTGCTGATAACGATGATCCGCCCGCAGCCGGCCTTGCCCGCTTCGTGAAACACGCGGCGCGTGTTCACTTCGATCCCCGAATGGGCGTTGACCACGATCGCGGCCGTCTCGACCGCCTGAAACGCGCCGATCGCCTGGCCGATGAAGTCGGGATAGCCGGGCGTGTCGATCACGTTGAATCGCTTGCCCGCATGCTCGAAATGCGTGACGGCCGATTCGATTGAATACTTATGGGCCTTTTCCACTTCGTCGAAATCGCAGACGCTCGTGCCGTCGTCTACGCTCGCCGGGCGGGTGACCGCGCCGCTGAGGTTGAGCATCTTATCGATCAGGGTTGTCTTTCCGGACGATCCGTGTCCGCATAGGGCAATGTTGCGAATGTCCTCGACCTTGTGCTTAGACATAGTGATTGTTCCCTCAGGCGATATGCGCCGAGGCGGCTGCTTCGAGCGCCTCGGCTAGGGTAAGTTTTTCTTCGTACAACGCCCGGCCGATGATGCAGCCGGCCATCCCCGCGGCGGCCAGCGCGGCGACGTCGGCGGCCGTCGTCACTCCGCCCGAGGCGATCACGGGCAGCCGAACCGCTCGCTGCATTTCCCGCATCGCCGGAAGATTCGGGCCTTCGAGCATCCCGTCTTTGGCGATGTCGGTGTAGATGATCGCAGCCAGCGGCTCGCTCTCGAACTGCTGGGCCAGTTCGGTCGCGCGCTGGCTGCTCGTTTCGAGCCATCCATCGGTGGCGACGTTGCCATCGCGGGCGTCGATCCCCAAAACGAGCTTGCCGGGATAGCGTCGCACGACGCCGCGGAACCAGTCGGGATCGCGAAGCGCGCGGGTGCCGATCACTAACCGCGACAGGCCCAATTTCAGCAATCGGCCGATCGTCGCTTCGTCGCGAATGCCGCCGCCGAGTTCGCACGGAACATCGACGGCAGCGAGGATGTTTTGCACGCTCGCCAGATTGACCGGCTTGCCGTCGCGCGCTCCGTCGAGATCGACAAGATGCAAGCGTTCCGCCCCTTGCTCGACCAGCCGCCGGGCCATCGCGGCCGGGTCTTCGCTGAAGACCAACTCGCGGCGATAGTCGCCTTGCACGAGGCGGACGCATTTTCCGCCGCGCAGGTCGATGGCCGGCCAAATCTGCATGGGAAGCGAGACTCCCCAGAACGCGACTGCTTCGGAGAAGGGGAAACGGTGAATATGGCACAGAAAGGGGCGAGGGGCAAGAGGCGAGGGACGAGGGAATCCACTCGCAACTCGCGACTTCACCAGCTACAATCCGCGGACTGACTCAATCATCACAGGAGACCACATCGTGAATGCCCTGCTGTTGGCAATTCTCGCGCTGGAGGTGGGAGCGGTGACCGATACCATTCAAGAACGAGAGCACCACTACAAATCAGACGACGGGGCAAGCCGCACGTTCAAGTATCGCTTGCTCGCGCCGGAGAAAATCGAGCCGGGAAAGAAATATCCGCTCGTGCTCTTCTTGCACGGGGCCGGCGAACGCGGCGACGACAACAAGGCGCAGCTCAAGTATTTGCCGACTTGGATGGCTGAGCCAAAGATGCGGGCGGCGTATCCGTGCTTCCTGATCGCCCCGCAGGCGCCGAGCGACGCCAAATGGGTGAACTCTCCGTGGGACAAGAAGACCTCGCAGCCTCTGCCGAAGGAAATGTCAGACTCGATGAAGCTCGCCGTCGAGATTCTCGATGAAGTGATCAGGACCGAACCGATTGACACGAGCCGCGTCTACCTCACGGGGCTTTCGATGGGTGGCTACGGCACGTGGGACCTGGCCGTGCGAATGCCCGAGCGGTTCGCGGCGGTCGTGCCGATTTGCGGTGGCGGCGACGATACGAAAGCCGACCGGTTAGTGAATGTTCCGCTCTGGTGCTGGCACGGCGACGCCGATCCGGCCGTACCCATCCAACGTTCGCGGGAAATGATCGTGGCGATCAAGAAAGCCGGCGGCAATCCCAAGTACACCGAGCTGCCCGGCGTCGGCCACGACAGTTGGACCAAAGCCTATACCGACCCGGACGGCGCGATCCCGTGGATGTTCGAGCAGAGGAAATAAGTACGAAGTACCAAGTACGAAGTACGAACGGCGGCGAGCGACGAGTGTAGTCCTCACGCTCCGTCGTGAGAACTGCATTGTGTCGCGGTCTCCCGACCACGACACGATGCGCGACCGAAGGTCTCCGGCGCATCAGGAGACCTTCGGTCGAACCGGTAGCACGGTCAGGAGACCGTGCTACAACCGGTTGCTTGACTCTACTTGGGATCAGCACCCGCGCCGACACTGGCAGCGTCGGCCACGGGCGCGTTCATGCTCGACGGACCGTGATCGTCAGCCGCTCGGGCTCCATACCAGATATCGAGACCGTCGCGGCGTTGGTACGCCTTTGGTCCGCGAAGGGCCCATCGCCAGGCCTCGCCGATGATCTGCCAGAATGAGTGCGCCCGTAGCTTGCGGCCGGAGGTCACGACGGTGGGTCGGGGAACCGCGAATCGGCCGCGGCGCTTGAGCGCGGCGATGAACAGGATTTCTTCGCCGGCGAAATAGCGCTCGTCGAATCCGCCGAAATCCTCGAACGCCTCGCGCTTGCAGAATAGAAAGCAGCCGCCGACCAGTTTGAGCGATCGCGATAGAACGACGGCCAACGGATACAAGACCCGCGCCCAGGCCGGCAGCTCGCCGTCGAAGCGAAACACGCAGCCGCCGCCGATCGCGCCGCGGCGCAGTTCGTCGAGGCAGGCCCGAACCGCCGTGGCATTCGCCAGCGTGTCGGCATCGACGAAAAACAGCACGTCTCCCTTGGCCGCTCGCGCCCCGGCGTTTCGCGTGGCGGCGATTTGGCGATTCTGAACGCGGATGACTCGTGCTCCCGAATGCTCCGCAATCAAGCTGGTCTGATCGGTCGAGGCATCGTCCGCCACGATCATCTCGAACGGCTCGCCGATCTCACGCGCGGCCACACCGATCGCGGCCAGCGTCGCTCCCAAGTGCTGCTCTTCGTTATGAGCCGGGATCACGAATGAGAGCATGGAATCGATCGCTCGAAAATGCGATAGGTCTTGTATCGTCGGCCGCCGACGGCTTCGATCGTCCGGTTGATGAGCGCGTTGTCTTCCAACGTCCAACTCAATTCGGCGCCGGTCACGCCCATTTGTTTCGCGCCGTAGTCGAATGTGCGCAAGATCAAAAGTTCCGCGATCCCGCGCCGCCGATATTCGGGAACCACGCCTAGCGCCAAGAGCCGGGCCGTCTTCACGCGCTTCAAATTGCGCCAGAATCTCACCAACCCGATCGGCAGACCGTAGTGAAACAATCGGCCGTTGAGCGAGCGGGCCGCTTCGTTGAAATCCGGCAGCGTCATCGAAAAGGCCACCGGCCGCCCCTTGACCTCCGCCATCAGCAGCAAGTCGGGGATCGCCAGGTGCAGAAGAAACTTGGCCAGATACTCGAACTCGGCCAGCGTCATGGGAACGTCTCCCCAGTTGTCTCGCCAGGCCTCGTTGTAAATCGCGCGGCAACGGAGAATCTCCGCCGGCAGGTCCTTGCGGCGCAGCGGACGGACTGTCACGCCGCTGCGGGCTACCGCCCGCTCGACGCGCGGCCGCCAGCGGTCGATTCGATTGTCGCTGTCGAACCACCAGGCGTAAAGATCCTTGGCCTTCGTCAAGCCCCAACTTTCCAGCAGCGGTCGGTAATAGGGCGGATTGTGGTTCATCATCACCCGCGGCGGTGTCTCGAAACCCTCGATCAGCAAGCCGCAGCCGTAGTTCATCGAGTAGTCGATCGGTCCCATCATCCGCGTGCGGCCCCGGCGCGCGAGCCACTCGGCGGCAGCGTCGAGCAGAGCATGGGCGACGTCCGGCTCGTCGATCGATTCGAACATCCCGAAGCAGCCCGCATTGTCCTCGTGATGGGCGTTGAACAAGGGATCGTCACTGGCCAGAATCCGTCCGATCGCCTGGCCGTGCCGGTACGCGACGAATGGGACCGCGGCGCCATGCTGGTAGAACGGATGCTTCCGCGGATTGATGAAATCTTTGCGCTCGATCAGCAGCGGCGCGATCCAAACGGGGTCATCGGCATAGACTCGCCACGGGAACCGCAGAAACTGTCGGCGGTCGTACCGCGAGACGGCCGGGCGGACGTCAATCCGACGATCGGCGCGAATCGCTGGGCGGATGATTTGCGTCGACACGTTCGCGGGCCCTCCGGATGGCCCTGTGTTGCGAGGCTGAATCCTTGCGAGTTCAGCTACGGTTTAGAAGTACGACTGCCTACAGCATAAGGCTCGCGACGACTAACGGCAATTACGATTTACGATCCGCCCACTATTGCGGAAAGCCCCCGTGGGAATAAAATAGGTGAAGAGGATTCGATTCACCTAGTTTTCTGGCAGAGGTGACGATTGCTTACTGAAAAAGAAGTCTCGAAGAGTTGGCGGACTCTGTTCAAAGGGACCGCGATCAGCGACGAGGATCTGTCGAAGGCCGAGGCCCTGCTCAAAGAGCTTCGCCCGGAAAGCCCGTTGCGGCACCGTTTGAATTGCGAGTTGGAAGAATTGCGACGGATCGCTCTTGCAAACCGCTGAAAGAGGCTGTCGGCGAACTCCACTAGCCCGAAGCGCGAGCGAGGGAATCGCGGTCGATTTCCCTCGCTCGCGCGTCGGGCTGGTGTGTCTCACTAGGCTTGCGGCCGTATAGATTCTCAGCCGGACGCATTGAGGTATCGGCTCGGTGCGCTTGCCGGCGTTGGCAGCGTCGCGTCAATCGCGCCGCTGCGGTACACCCCGCCGCGACGAGCGTTCCCGACCTTGCCGGCGCTGGCCTGCCGCATCAATAGTTGACGTTGAAGCCGACGTTCACGCCGTTGATATAGACGTGTTGCTTGTCGGCGCCCTGGGCGATGCTCATGTTGGGAACGGTGTAGACGATGCGGTCGCTGGCTCGGCTGATCCCGGACACGAGGAGGCCGGTATAACCGACCTCGAGACTGACGTTTTTCGACACCTTGTAGATCGCGTCGAAGCGCGCTTCACCTAACGGCGAGAATGTCACATTGTGTCCAGCGCTGTTGAAGGTGAAGAGGGCCGAGTTTAGCACGCCGACTTGCACCGTGGTTCCCGGTATAGTCGCTCCGTTGTCAAGACGAATGATGTGCGTCGTATAGCCGGCGCTCGTCGCACCGCTCATATATTCGTTCTGGAAGTTGAATCCGAGAAGGGCGCGGAAATCGGCCGAGAAGGTCCAGTGCTCGCGCTCCAGTGTCCAACGGGTCCCGATTTGCGGGCCGACGATGTTGTTGTCGATTCCAAGGTCCCAGAAATTGGGCGCCGACGGGACAGACAAGACCCTGGCGATGCTGACAATGTTAGGAGGGTTCTGAGGCAAAATGATCGTGCCATCGGGGAAGGTGCCGAATTCAGGGTTCGTCGTACCTGAAACATCGAATCGGTCATGAAATTGAAAGAACCGCGGCCCCAAAAAGAATTCCCAGACTCCGCCATGATGCTCGGGTTCGAAGCGGATCGACTTATCCAACTCGACGCCCACGAACCGGCTGTTGTTAACGATCGTAAGCGGCTGGTATTGTATGAAGTCGAATGCCGGATTTGGCGGAAAGGGAACACCTGTTGTGTCGGTGCCGATCAAGGCGAGTATCGCGTTTGCCGGAAGCACGCCCGTCGTGTCCAAAAAGCCTACGCTCGTCGAATTCCCGACCCCGGCCGAGTTGAATTGCGTGTTGCTCTTGACGATGCTGGTCATCCAACCGGAGCCGTCGTCTTGCCGGTAGCCGATGTCGAAGCGGTTGCCCCAAACGAAATTCGGGGAGATGAACTGGTTCGTGTTGTCGCTGAGGCCCAGGGCGACCAACGTAGGGTCGGTGCTGCCGATCAGGCCGAACGAGGGCTGATGGATTGACCAATAGAGGCGCTCGTATCGGAAGAATGGCCCGACGGCCCCCTTAGGAAAGTAGTCCTGGCTGCCGGACTCGATCGGAGCGAAGGGCTGCATGTCTGCCAGGTCGCCCCCATCGACGGGGCCGAACGGCTGAAAGATTTGAGCATGATCGGGCTCTGGAACCTGAGCCCGCGCGCTGGCCGCCGCGCCAAGGGCTACCGCGAAGACGACCAGCCACGACCTAGTGCGATGGAAATGCATGTTTTAGGTCCGCTCTGAGCTGCTCTTTTGGTCCGCGCGTGCCCTTCCCTGCGAAGAGCCGGCGCATTGGATGTGACGGTAGTATCGGCCGTGCCAGTCGCGACAGTTGAGTAAGAACGGTAAAGTGTAACGAAAATGCCGAGCGTGCCGGGCGGCCGATGATAAACTGGGTAGAATGGCGGAGCGGCGATGGCCGCCTTTTGCAGCGGACCTGCCACGTGAAGATGACAAGGTGGCAAGGCGAAGGGGTGACAAGGCAAAACGCGCAGGCGGAACTTTCGACTGGCTTGCCAACTTTCCAGCATGTCACCATGTCGCCTCGTCGCCTTGCCACCGCTATCCCGTCGTTGTCGGCAAACTGCTAGCGGCGTATACTCTGTGTATCAGTCGCATTCGTTTGGACTCTATCCGTCGATTTCGGGAGTGTGGCGTTATGCCAAAGCCATATCGGGACTCGATTTTTTTCGTTTTGGCCGGAGGCTTGGCGGTTTTGCTCGGCTTCTGCCGGTTGTTAGCCGCCGAGCCGCCGGTTACGCCGGCCACTGCTCAGAAACTTGGCAAATTGGATAGTCCCGACCATAAGTTCATTCGTCTGGTCCGCGACAGTCACGGCGATCCGCAGGCCATGGAGACGGCGATCGTTCGTTATGTGCCGGCGAAGGATGGGGACCGGCCCGGGCTCTCGGTCGATCTGGTCGGGGCGGTTCACGTGGCCGAGAAATCCTATTACGACCAACTTAATAAAGCGTTCGAGAAATACGACTCGCTGCTTTTTGAACTCGTCGCCGACAAGAACACGGTGCCCAAGGCAGGCCGAAGGAGCGGCAGCCCTGTCTCGGCCATTCAGGTCGCGATGAAGAATTTCCTCGATTTGGACTTTCAGCTCGATGACGTCGACTATACGAAGCGGAATTTCGTCCATGCGGATATGTCACCCGATGAAATGGCCAAATCGATGGCCGAGCGGGGCGAAAGCATCTGGTCGATGATGCTTCGGATGATGGCCGCCGGGATGGCGCAGCAGAGCGGGGCTTCCAACAACTCCGACCTGGATCTCATCATGGCCCTGTTCGACAAGAATCGGGCGATCCAAATGAAGCGTTTCATGGCCGACCAGATGGAAAGCATGGACGGGGTGATGCTCGCGCTCGAGGGCCCAAAGGGCTCGACGCTGATCAGCGCTCGAAATCAAGCGGCGCTCAAGGTATTGGCCGACCAAATCAAGAGCGGCAAGAAGACGCTTGCCATCTTCTACGGCGCCGGGCACCTTTCCGACATGGAAAAGCATCTGATCGCCGATTTCGGCCTGAAGCGCGCGGATGAAAGGTGGCTCGAGGCCTGGAATCTGCGGCTGCCGGCGAAATAGAAGGCACTTATCGTTAAGTGGTGGAGGTTCAAACCTGGTTTGATGGGTGCCATGGCCACTGCTCTGAGTGGCCATGCGGCAACACAGGCCATGCCCACGCCGAGCCGTGGACATGGCGCCCAAAGCTTATCGATCGGCCTTCTTCATTTCCAGCAGCCCAGCGGCGAAGCCTAGTAAATCGCCGCGCTGGCGGCAGATAGCGAGCAATCGATCGTAGTTGCCCGATAGCCTCGCTAGCTCTAGCACCGTCGGAGCGAAGCCGGTTGTGCGCACGCCCGCTGGCATCAGGCGGACATGCTCTTCGAAAGCGTCGCTAAATCGCCGCAGCCGGATGAGCAGAACCACATATACCTCCGCCGTCGCCGTTCCCATTTCGTCGGGGTTGGCGTTGTCCGCCTTGTTGCGGAAATAGGCCACTGCGGCTTCGATCTCTCGTCCTAGTTGGGCTGCGAAGAATAGCCCGTGGCTGCGGTAGACGTCTTCGAACGGTTCGTCCCCGGTCAATTGAAAAGTCACAGAGAGCCGCCGGCCGTACTCGGTCAGTTCCCAGGCCAGGCCCAAGATTTCGGGGTCTTCGACAATCCGCGCGATCCGCACGGTCGCCGAAAGATGCGAGGTATCGATGTGATAATTGTTGTCAGCGAAAAGTGAATCGCGGCCTGACAGTAGCTCCGGCAACGTGCCTTGCTCCGGCGCGCCTTCCGCGCGGCGAGCGATATCCGCCCGCAGATTCGCGAACAGGTCGGAATGAAGCTGCCGAACCAAGAGTCCCGCCGCGATCTGTTGCTGCGCACGGCTGTGTTGGCCCATTTCAGAATCAAAGGCCGTGATGGCATTGCAGACGCCGTATTGGCGGAGAACCAGCTCGAAGCCATTTGCCGGCGCCACCCCTTCGCGCAAGGCGATTTCGACGAGCGACGCGAGATTCTCCTCGTTGGCGTCAACCTGGGAGATCGCCGCGGCCACCGCGCTATTTTCCCCGAGCGGCCGCAGATACATCCAGGCCTCGCGGAGTTTTCCAGCCTTCCAGAGCAGCCACCCGGCCTCGCGGCAGGCGTCGAGATAGGCGCGCTCGACTTCCCCCCGCATCGGCTCCTCCAATTCCTCGAGCGGAGTGGTCAAGATGATCGGCAATCCGAGCCGCCGCCGGGCCTGCATCAGCCGCGTGTCGAATAGGCTATGATAGTCCCCGTCGTCGCGAAATCGCGCGGCCAGCCGCTCCAGCGCGCTTTCCGCCCCGCCGGTCGTAAGGTCGGATTCGAGTTCGTCAAATGGTGTCGCCGGCATATTGACCATCGTAACATCGGCATTGCGACGCGGCTATCATTCGAGCCGTGCGTGGCGAGTGTACTCATCGCGCTCCGCGTGAGGACATTCATCGCGCGGAGCATGAGGAGTCTACTTACGCCCGTCGCCCTTTCGGTCCGGCCCGCGCTTACGCTACGATAAGCGCATGAAGTCGGATGAACCCAATTTCGCGGGGCTGCGCGTCGCCGCATTCGAAAGCCGGCGAGCGGAGGAAATGGCTGCCCTCATTTCGCGGATGGGGGGCGCGCCGTCGATCAGCCCGTCGATGCGCGAAGTGGCGCTGGAGCGCAATCCCGAGGCGATCGATTTTGCCAACCGGCTGCTGACCGGACAGGTCGATGGGATCATCTTCATGACGGGCGTCGGCGTGCGGCATCTCATCGGCCAGGTCGAGCGGCACGTCAATCGAAAGCGGTTTCTGGAAGCGATCTCCGACGTGGTCACAATCGCTCGCGGCCCGAAGCCGACCGCCGTGCTCAAGGAATTCGGCCTCACTCCGACTCATCGCACCGAGGAGCCGAACACGTGGCGCGAGGTGTTGGCCGTGATTGACCAGCGCGCGCCGGTAGCCAACCAAACGGTAGCGCTCGTGGAATATGGCCAACCGAATACGAGCCTCGTCGCCGGCTTGGAGGCGCGCGGGGCGATCGTCCTCAAGCTCAAGGTCTACCGCTGGGATTTGCCCGAGGACACCGGCCCGCTCGAGAACAACATCCGGGCCATCGCTGACGGTTTGATCGATGTCGCGCTCTTCACGTCCAGTCATCAGGTGACGAACTTGTTGCTGATGGCCGAGCGGCTGGGGCTGACCGATTCGCTGCGATTCGGCTTGTCGCAAGCGGTGATCGCTTCGATCGGTCCCGACACGAGCGAGACGTTGCGGCAATATGGATTTTCCGTCGATCTGGAGCCGGAACATTCCGGCATGGGGCAGTTGGTCGTGGCCGCGTCGCGCTCGGGCGAACTGCTAACGCGCAAACGCCGCAAGGCGATTTTCAACGTGCCGCTGGCATCTGCGACCGGGCCGGTCGGAAATCCGATTGTCTCCGAGCCGGGCGTGTCGCTCGCGCCGCGCGGTCAGGGGCAGCCATGGTATGACAGCCCGTTTATGAAGGCCTGCCGACTCGAACCGACCGAACGCACACCCGTTTGGCTGATGCGTCAGGCCGGGCGCTATCTGCCGGAGTATCGCGCGATCCGCGAGAAGACCTCGTTCCTCGAGCTGTGCAAGAATCCCGCGTTGTGCGCCGAGGTGATGATCGCGGCGGTGCGGCGGCTCGGCGTGGATGCGGCGATCATCTTTGCCGATCTGCTGCCGATTCTGGAACCGATGGGAATGGAACTGGAATTCACGCGCGGCGAAGGCCCGGTGATTCACAATCCGGTGCGCGAATCGCGCGACGTCGATCGCGTGCTGGAACTCGATGGCGTGGCATCGCTCGAGTTCGTGATGGAGGCGGTTCGGCTCACTCGGGCCGGCTTGTCGCCGGAGATTCCGCTGTTGGGCTTCGCCGGAGCGCCGTTCACACTCGCCAGCTACGTGATCGAAGGAGGAGCCAGCCGCAACTACCTGCATACCAAGACGCTGATGCATCGAGACGCCGGCGCGTGGAGCGCGCTGATGAGCCGGCTGGTGCGAGCGACGACACGCTACTTGAATGCCCAAATTGCCGCCGGTGCCCAGGCGGTCCAATTGTTCGACAGTTGGGTCGGCTGCCTCGGTCCGGATGACTACCGGCAGCATGTCTTGCCGCACACGAAGGCCGTGATCGATGGCATTCAGGCCGGCGTGCCGGTAATCAACTTCGCCACCGGCAACCCAGCCCTCTTGCCGCTGCTCTCAGAGGCGGGCGGCCAGGTGATCGGCGCCGATTGGCGGATCGAACTCAACGACGCCTGGCGCGCGATCGGCGCGAACAAAGCCATCCAAGGAAATCTCGACCCGGCGGTGCTCCTGGCCGACCGCAGCGAGATTCGCCGTCGCGCGGAACACGTCCTCCGTCAAGCCGCCGGCCGCCCAGGCCACATCTTCAACCTCGGCCACGGCGTGCTCCCGCAAACGCCGCCGGATAACGCGATCGCACTCGTCGACGCGGTGCATGAGTTCAGCGCACGGGCGTAAATCGCTGGGATCTCGTTGATGACACATTGTTGCCGATATGTTTCGTAAAGTAAGATGGACCCATGCGAGTCTACTTGGATGTCTGCTGCCTTCAGCGACCGCTTGATGACCGCTCGCAATTACGCATCAACATCGAGGCGGAAGCCGTCCTTGCGATTTTGCGCTTGGTTGGATCGGGCGGGATAGAATTGATATCGTCAGAGGTCGTCCAATTCGAGGTGGATCGAATTCCGCACACCGAACGGAAGCGGCGTGTCGGCGACGTTTTGAGCTTGGCTAGTCGCGTTGTAGAGTTGAGCGACGAAATCGAGGCTCTCGCCGAGTCGCTCGTGAAAGCTGGCCTGAAACCATTGGACGCATTACACATCGCATCAGCGTCCGCGACGAAAACTGATTACTTTTGCACGTGCGACGACGGACTGATCAAGAAAAGCAAACAGTTGAAGTGGCTCGCCACGATAATCGTGTCCCCGGTTGAACTGCTTGTGGAGATCGCGCCATGACCCCCGTAATACGGCCGTTAGCTGAAGTAAATCAGCAGGCCACCGATATCCTGGTCCGTGAGATTGGCGTAGTGGATACATTGCGCTTTCTCAGTCAATTTCAGACCGGCTCCGGGAACTACACCAAGGAGCGCGCACAATTGTTCGATAACTTGTCGCTCGACGAGATCGCCACGGAGATCAAGGCGAAGAGAAAGCGCTGATGATTGTTGATTCCTGGCTCACTACGCCGCGAGATCAACTGATGCGGTGCGGCCATATCCCCTGAACTGAGAGGATTTGGTGCTATGAGAACAATTCGACAAGTTGATTTTTGTCTTCCATTGCTGTTAGAAATTGCAATCCGCAATGGGCGGATCGAGGTGGATCGCCGTAGCTCAGACCTGAACGATGTTACCGCCTAACTTGAAAAACTCCTCGGAACCAACTCGCAGAACTGGGGAACGACGAAAAACGGACAAGACAAGTTTCGCAACTGGATAGAATGGGCCAGAAAAAAGTTGCGGGAGGCCGGCTTACTTACTGGTTTCAGCAGGGTAGACTGGCGCATCACCAAGTCAGGCTATGATCGTCTAGGCGAATTGGTCAAGAGCCATCTTTGCGCTCTCCTTGACAACGAGAAAGACAGAGCAGACAGAAACCTCTTTGATATTGTCGAATGCTGCGATTTTTGCCGTTTCAACCAAGCTCTCCGATTGTTGGACGCAAGCGAACTCCAGTCGGTCGTTCATAACTAATCGACGCCGTATGAAATGTTCTTGGCGGCCATCGACCGGATTTCTGACGACCAGCTCGCAGATTTCTTGCTGCGTCGTATGAGGATCTCGGCGACTGGCTGCGATCGAATAAAGCTCAACTGGTCCCGGCCGCCTCCGACTCGTAGAGTAACTCCGCCATAGTTACTCACGCGATCCTCACCAGCGGAACAGCCCCGTCCCCCAAGCCAGCCCGCCGCCGAAGCCGCTGATCAGCAGATTGCTGCCGGGGTGGATGCGGTCTTGTTGAAGGCATTCGTCGAGAGCCAGCGGGATGCTGCCGGATGAGGTGTTGCCATAGCGGTCGAGGTTGATCGGCATCTTGGCGGGGTCGATCTTGAGTTCCTCGGCCACCGCGTCGAGGATGCGGGCGTTGGCTTGGTGCAGCAGAAACAGATCGACGTCGCCGATCGTCATCTTCGCGGCGCTGAGCACCTCGCGAATGCTGTAGGCGAGCAGGCGCACGGCCCACTTGAACACGGGCTTGCCGTACATCTTGAGGTATTGCAATCGCTGTTCGACCCGCTCGGCGCTCGCCGGCAGCCGCGAGCCGCCCATCGGGCAATTGAGCAGATCGAAGCCCGAGCCGTCGGCCCCCATCGCATAGGCGGCGAAGCCTTGCGTCGGCTGGCCGGCCGCCAGCAGCACGGCGCCGGCGCCGTCGCCGAAGAGCGGATACGTCTTCACGTCTTGGGGATCGATCACGCGCGAGTTGCAATCGGCCCCGATCGCCAAAGCCAACTTGCTGCACCCGGTGGCGACGAATTGCATCGCCGTGGCCAGGGCGTAAAAGAAGCCCGCGCATGCCGCCTGCACATCCATCGCGGGAGCGCAGATTCCCATCTTATGTTGCACCAGGCAAGCCGTCGCGGGCATCGTCATATCGGGCGTGAAAGTGCCGAGCACGATCAGATCGATGTCGTCCTTTGCGAGGCCGGCCCGCGCGATACAGCGCTCGGCGGCGATCGCCGCTAAATCGCTCGTGGCCATCTCGGGGGGCGCGTGCCGCCGCTCGTGAATGCCGGTGCGGCGAAGTATCCATTCCGGGTCGCAACCGAAGTGGACCAGGTCTTCGTTCCGGACGATTTTCTCGGGAACGTAGCTTCCAACTCCGACGACCCGAACGCCGGTTAGTCGCCGCACAGGAGCATGCAGGTTCTGCTCTGAGAAATCAGTCATGCTCGTTCTTCATTCTGCATTCAGTTCGACCCAAGCTCGGCTTTCAAACGACTGGATCACTGCGTCAGCGACAATTTGAGCATTCAGGCCATCGACGAAGCTCGGCACCGCCGGCCGCCGCTCGACGATTGCCGAGATAAACTCCCACATTAAATCATAGCGGAACACGGTGGCCGGCTCGCCGACCGCCGGGTCTCTCGGACTGCCGGCCGGTTTGAGAAACTCCTTCGGCACTTCGATCGGCGCCAGATCGCTGCCCGTCTTCCCCAACAGTATCGTATTCGGCTGATGCAGTTGATAAACGGCCGAACCTTCCGAGCCGTTGATCTCGGCCCACTCGTGGCCAAAGCCGCCGCGGCCGTAGCCCTTGGCCAGCGTCGTTCCCTCCCAAACGCCGGTCGCTCCACAGGCGAACTCGCCGATCAGGCATGACCAGTCGTCGACGTCCGACGGCGGGCAACTCCGCCCGTCGGGTGTCTTGATGCGCTCGGCGAACCGAGCCAGCGCACCGCAAACGCGCCGGATTGGGCCGAGTAGGTCCATCGCGAAATCGATGCGGTGGATCGTCATATCATAGAGATCGCCGGCGCCCGCCGACGATTTGTATTGCCGCCAGCCCCAGCTCGTTTCCGGCCAATCGAGGAATCGCTGGCTGCGAAAGTGCCGGGGCTGGCCGAGCGCGCCGCTGGCGACCAAGTGCTTGAGATAGCGCATCGCGGGCGCGAAGCGATAGGTGAAGGCCGTCATGTGAACAATGCCCGCGTCGCGCGCGGCGTGGTGCATCTCGCGCACCTCGCCGGCGTTCAGCCCCAGCGGCTTTTCGCACATGACGTGCTTACCGGCCCGAGCGGCCGCCAGCGCGATCGGCCGGTGGCTGGCGTTGGGGGTCGCGATCACCAGGGCGTCGATCTCGGGATCATCACTAAGTTCCTCGAATCGCGTCGTGATCTTCTTCAGATCCCACTCGCCGCGCCGCTGTTGCAGCAACGATTGGTCCGCATCGCAAGCCGCGACCAGCCGCGCTCGGGGATCGAGCCGCAGGGCCGGCACGTGGTGGTAATCGCAAACGCGTCCGGCGCCAATCAGAGCGACTCGAACGGGAACGACGGACTCGCGCGACATATCGTCAAGAAAACCTGGCGGGCCAATGTTAAAGCTCGTCGGAACGCCTAACAAAATCCGGCTGGGAGAAGGGGACAGTCCCCGTTTTGCTCCGCGGACTGCGCAAAAAGGGGACAGTGCCCGCCGGATTTGTTAGGCGTTCTAAGTTACGTGTTTTCGCGGCCCTCGACAAGAGCGGCCGAGCGCCGTTTCGCGCTTCGACTTGCACTCTCCCAATTCGGCTGCCCCCCGACGAACAGGCAAAAACGCTAGTTTTTTCCGGGGCAGGCGGCTATGCTGAAACGGTGAGGCGGCACGACGGAAGAGGCATCTTCGGGCTGCTCGTTTGTCGCAGCCGTTGCGCCCGCCAGCGACTTTCCTCTCCAAAACCTCTCGGAAAAAAGGCAAAGGGTGTTCATATGGCCGCGCGTTCATGGTTTGGATTGGTTGTGGCGTTGACCTGGGCGGCGGTGATTTCGTCCGCGGCGCAGGCGCAGCAAATCGGCGGCGGTTACAGTTTGCGCCCCAACAAACAACAGCAGCAACAACAGCAACAATTGAAGCAAGAATTGCGCGGCAAAGGAGAAGTTGAAGCCGTCGGAAATGGCGTTTTCAAAGCGGTGCTGGATGGCGATCCTTGGCTCATCAAACTTGAAAAAAACGCGAAAGTGATGGTGAAGGGGAGTGCGACCGCCGATTTCCTCATGCCGGGGTTGTTCGTCAAATTCAAAGGGGACATCGATAAAAAGGGTAAGGCCGCCGAACAGGTGAAGGAGCTGGAAATCTTCACGCCCAGCGAAAATGACCCGCTTGGCGCCACGCCGACGGGCAACGCTCTTGAAACGTCGGGGGCGAAAAAGGCCCCCTCCGTGGTTCCCAGTCCCTACGATATTGCCGGTCGCATTTCGGCGATCAAGAAGGGCGCGATCATCGTGGCCTGCCCCGGTATGACGGTCCATGCCGAGGTCGCTCAGGATGCGAAGATCAAGGTCAATGTCGCCGATCTGTCGTTCGCCTCGCCGGGCGACAAGATGGAAGTCAAAGGCTGGTTTCTGAAGGGACGGGAACAAAACGCATACGCCTCCGAGGTCACGGTCGAAATGGCCAATCCGCTGACCGGGCCAAAGAAGAAGGCCCCGCTGCACGCCGCGAAGTCCGCCGACAAATCGTCGGTCGGCGCCGACGCCGCCACGACCGATGCCAAGAAACCCGACAAAACTGCCAAGACGCCTGATCCCAAACCGGCCGAGGACAAGAAGCCCGACGACGCCAAGACGGCCGACAAGGACAAGGCCGATACGACGAAGTAGCGACTGGGAAACACTTATGCAGTGTGCCACTGGCCAGCAACGTCGGCCATTGCCGGCTTGCGGCTTCGGCCCACTGGTCTGGAAATTCTTTTTCAGACCGGCGCGCCCCTGTTTTCGGACGGCTGCCCAGGCACTGGCCGACTGCGCTGGCCAGGGCCACACCCGCTCGGCCAATGCCAAACGCACTTGGCCAGATGCCACGCACGCTCGCTCGGCGTCACATCCGGTCGCCTACCACGGTCCGCGAATGGGATACACGCCGAACTGTGTCGTGTCGCTGGGCCACGCTGGCGTTGGCAGGAAGCCGTTGCCTACATAGCCGATCGGCCCCGGATAGGGCCTTCCAAATTGATGGTAGATCGGCACGACGCGCTTGCCGCCGACGCCCCAATGGTATTCGGTCTTGAACGCGGCGGTTGGCGGCACGACCAGCGCGATCGGCTCGCCGTACTCCGCGTCGGCATATGGACCATGCCACGGCATATAGAGACTGTGCCGGTAGATGTATGGAAAGGGAACCTCGGCCGACGACATGCCCGTCAGGCCGCACAGCGAGAGAGCAACCGCGGCGACGCCGCAAAGCAGTAGCTTCTTCATGGGACGTTCCTAGGTTTCGTACTTTTTACTTCGTACTTTGAATTCAGTACCACCACACGTGGGTCTTAGTGACCGGTGCGTACGGACCATTGGGCGTGTAGTACACGCGCTTGTGCGGGTAGAGGAATTCCTGCGGCAACAGTGGTTGGTAGGTAATGTAGGTGTGTCCCACCAAGGGCGGCACCGGCCGCGGCGAAACATACAACTGCGCGCCCATCGCGCCGGCACAACCGCAGGTGACCGGTGCGACGTAGTAGTTGTAGAACAGGTCCGGCGTGAACCCGCGGCTGCAATAGTCCTGGGCCGACGCCGTGCGGGCGCCCAGCCAATTCAAGGCGACGATTACCGCCACCGCGCTGACCGACGAACGAAGCAATTTGAGCATGGGTCTAGCTCCTCTTTCAGGCATATATCCAAGTCGGGCGCCGCGAGCTTTCTGCTCATCGCTGCCCGAACCAACGCATCCGTCCATGTGTGTCTCGACCTGTGCCGGTGAGGCCGGTGAATCTTTATGTGCGGGATATGCCAGATCGTCCTAGAGTGCCGGGATTGACGATCGGGACGGTCTAGCGGAGTGCCGGATAACCGTTATAATTGGCAAAGTTGCCGTAGTTGTAATCTCTTATCTCTTTGTAGCCATGAGAGTTGCGCTCAGACGTTGGCAGTCGGCCGGCAATGCTCGGCAGCGGCTTGGCGCTAACGCGATCCTCGCCAACGGCATCCTCAAAATACTGAACATTTGTTATCAACCAGAATGGTCCGGCGGATCGGCGTTGCCTCACGCCAATCCGACGGGCTACATTGGCATCGCACTAGTGAACGCGGCATCTGGCCGCGTGAGTTCAAGCACCGGGACACCGCTTCTACCTCCAAACTGGAGTTCGCACCTTGATTCGAGTCTCCCGTAAGCGATCGCTAAAAATCAAAGCCGTGGTAGCCGTTCAAGCCGCGGCAAGGCCCACGCGCATCCCGAACGATAACGGCGCGGTGCCGGGCGTCAACGGCTCGGCGGAAGATTCGTCAGCGCTCGACGAAGAGCATGTCGAGCATTCGCTGAACGGCGTCGCCCCCGGACCTTCCGGCCACGGCGCCGCGCACGGGCATCGCCGCCGCCGGGCAACTGCCCAATCGATGGCCGCCGATCAGCGCGATATTAGCGTCAGCGAGTTCTTCGCGAAGAACCGCCATCTGCTGGGCTTCGACAACCCGCGGAAGGCGCTGCTCACCACGGTAAAGGAAGCGGTCGACAATTCGCTCGATGCCTGCGAAGAGGCTGGGATTCTGCCTGAGGTTTGGGTTCACATCGAGGCGGCCGGCACGAACTGTTACAAGATCGGCGTCCAGGACAACGGGCCGGGGATACTCAAGAAGCAAATCCCGCTCATCTTCGGCAAGCTGCTCTACGGCTCGAAATTCCATCGGCTGCGGATGAGCCGCGGCCAGCAGGGGATCGGCATCAGCGCCGCCGGCATGTACGGCGTGCTGACCACTGGGAAGCCGGTGAAGATCATCTCCAAGATATCCAAGCGCTCCCCGATGCACTACTATGAGATCCAGATCGACACCAAGAAGAACAAGCCGGAGATCTTGAATGGCCGCGGCGACGGGGTCGATATTCCCTCGGGGGATCCGGGCACCAAGTACATCGCGGCGCACGGCATCGAATGGATTCCCGTCAACGATCGCGCGGAAGAGGTCGTCCATGGCACCCGGGTGACGATCGAACTCGAAGGGCGCTTTCAGCACGGCCGCGGCAGCGTCGACGAGTATCTCGAGCAAACGGCGATCGCCAATCCGCACGTCCGGCTGCACTACCTCGATCCCGAGGGAGAATTGCGCACGTTCGAGCGCTCGACGAATCATTTGCCGCCGGAGCCGAAGGAGATCAAGCCGCATCCCTACGGCGTCGAGTTGGGCCGGCTGCTGGCGATGCTCAAGGACGACAAATCCTCGACGCTCACTCAGTTTCTCACGACCGCGTTCTCTCGAGTTACGCCGGCCGTGGCCAGGAAGCTGTGCGAGACCGCGAAGCTCAGCACCCGGATGAACACGGCCAAAATCGGCCGGCAAGAAGCGCAGGCCCTCTACGAAGCTATTCAACAGACGCGAATCAGCGCCCCTTCGACCGACTGCATCTCGCCGATCGGCGAGGAGCTGTTGCTCAAAGGGCTGCACCAGGTTCTGCCGGGCGAGTTCTACGTGGCGGCGACGCGGCCCCCCGCCGTTTATCGCGGCAATCCGTTCGTGATCGAGGCGGCGCTGGCTTACGGCGGCACGCCGACCGCCCAGCGCGTGCCGCTGGATACACTCCACGACCTGCTCGGCCAAAGCGATGCGCGAACGCTGCGCCAGTTCCTCACCACCACCTTCGCCGGACTCGGCACGACCGCGGCCGACAAGATTCTCGAAGAGGCGAAGCTGGGCACGCGAACTTCTCCCGGCCGGCTCAAGAAAGCGGAAATCGCTCAGCTTCACGCCGCGATGCACAGCGTCAATCTCGACGAAGGGCAGACGATGAACGTGCTGCGGTACGCCAACCGCGTGCCGCTGCAATTCCAGCACGCCGGCTGCGCCATCACGCAGACTGTCATGTCCACCAATTGGCGAAGCTACGGGCTGAGCCAATCGCGGGGCTCGTTGCCCAGCGGGCCGGTGACGGTGATGGTCCACATGGCCAGCGTCTGGGTCCCCTTCACTAGCGAATCGAAGGAAGCAATCGCTTCGTATCCGGAGATTCAGAAGGAATTGCGGCTCGCGCTCCAGGCGGTGGGGAGGAAGCTGGGCATGTATCTCCGCCGCCGGCTGCGAGTGAAGCAAGAAGGAGAGCGGCGGAGCATTTTCCTGCGCTATCTCGGCGAGGTGGCCACCGCGGTGAGCGACATCAGCCGCGTGGACCGCGACGACCTCTACAGCAAGCTGCTTTTGGTGGCCAAGAAAAAGACGGCCGACGCCGACGTGGAACTCGACGAGCGCGGCCACCCGATCGAAGACGGGGAGGCGCTCGATTTGGGCAAGAATGTGCTGATCGTCGGTCCGGAACCGCTCCCCGATCCGGCGCAACTGCCCGCTAAGTAAGAACGACCGTTCAACCTGAATTAGTGCGTCAATGGCCAATAAATCCGCCAAATCGACTGCAACGGCCACCGCCAAGCGCAAGCTCAACCCGCGCGACAAGAAGACACTTGGCGAAATCGTCGGCCTCGCGAACGACGTGGTCACGGCCGCCGACAAGCGCCGCGATCCGCATCTCGATATTCCCGCCCGCAGCCTGTCGAACGTGAAGTACAACAGGCAGAAGCGGTTCATCGAGATGGGCAGCGCCAAGAACCGCCGGCACCTATTCAATCTTTCGCAAGCCAAAAGTTACATGCAGACGGTGCTCGTGGCCAGCGGCTGTAAAACGCTCATCGATCAGGACAAGACTACCAGCATCCGAGGTCTGTTTTATCTGCTCAAGCACACGATCGAGGGCACCAAGGAAGAGACGTTCGCCGATCAGGCCGAGTGCGACCCCGTGATCGAAGACTTGGAGGTGACGCTCAACAGCCTCCGCGAAGAACTGCACGTTTATGCCTCGAACCGCGGCGGGATGGTCGGTCCAATCACGCTTAACGACAGCGGAGATGAAATCGACTGCGCGCGGATGGGCTCCGGCGGCTATAGCATTCCCTCGATCTGCGAGCCCGAAGTGATCCAATTCATCAAGTGCGATGCCAAATTCATCCTGCATGTCGAAAAAGACACCGTCTGGCGACGTTTCAACGAAGACAAATTCTGGCGCAAATACAACTGCCTGCTGACGCATGGCGGGGGCCAGCCGTCGCGTGGCGTGCGCCGGATGCTTTATCGACTGCACAGCGAACTGAAACTGCCCGTCTACTGCCTCTTGGACAATGACCCCTGGGGATACTACATCTACAGCGTCCTCAAGCAAGGCTCGATCAACTTGGCTTACGAATCGAAGCGAATGGCCATCCCGGACGCGAAATTCCTCGGCCTCCGCTCGATCGACTTCCAGCGTTGCGAACTCTCGCCGAGCGTCAAGATCAGCCTCAACGACACCGACATCAAGCGAGCCAAGCAGATCGCGGAATACCCCTGGTTCAAGGGGAAAAAACCCTGGCAGAAAGAGATCGAGCTGATGCTCCGCAACGGCTTTAAGCTCGAAGTCGAGGCCCTGATCTCCAAAGACATCAGCTATGTCACCGAGACCTACGTTCCCGCTCGGTTGGACGAGCAGAACTGGCTGGATTAGGGATGAAAGCTCGTTGCTCCTAGGGTTTACTACGAATGTGGTTAACCCAAAACCCTTTTTGTGGGAACGCCCTCCGTGGCGTTCCGTTCCCCGGCAATTTGTTTCCGCAGCGGCTCAAATCGCTTGGCGGCCCTTTTCGATCGTTGTCGATCAACCATTGTAGCGCGTTTCGAGGTTTCTGATGCGGTTTGTCTCTCGCAGCGTCGTCGCGATGATGGTCTTCGCCATTGGATCGCATGTGGTGTGGTCCGCCGACCGGGCAAAACCCGAGCCGGCCAGTCCCGGCGCCGTCGCGGTTCGCGACGATACGTCAAACATCCGGGCTGCGGCCGAGACGATCACCAATTCGATCGGCTTGAAGCTCATCAAGATTCCCGCCGGCGAATTCATGATGGGGAGCCATGAATCGCTCGACGAGATGAAGAAAACCTTCACGCAATACGAGCCGCGGCGGTTCAATCACACCGATGAGTATCCCGTCCACCGAGTGCGGATCACCCGGCCGTTTTATATGGGGATCTATTCCGTCACGCGCGGGCAATTCCAGCAGTTCGTCAACGAAACCAATTACAAGACCGACGCCGAGCGGAACGATCCTTCACTCGATACGCCCGGCGACTCGCGGCGCACGGGTCCCGGCGGCTACGGCTACAACAAAGAGACCGGCAAGCTCGACGCCGAGCGGAACCCGAAACACACGTGGCGCGATCCGGGCTTTCCGCAGACAGACGTTCATCCGGTGGTGGACGTGAGTTGGAACGACGCGGTGGCGTTCTGCAAATGGCTTAGCGAGAAGGAAGCCAAGGGACTATCCGAGAACCGCCGGGGACTGTCCCCTTTTTTGGAGCGGGCACCATCGCCAGATGGTCGGGAAAAAAAGGGGACTGTCCCCCTCTCCGCAGGCGGCTCTCGGATAGGCCCGATGACCTATCGCCTGCCGACTGAGGCCGAATGGGAGTATGCCTGCCGCGCCGGCACGACCACGCGCTATTGGTCGGGTGACGATCCGGAATCGCTCGTCAAGATTGCCAACACCTACGATCAATCGAGCGCCAGGGTTTTTCCGGAGTGGAGCAAGTTCGCCTTGAAGGGAGATGACGGTTTCGCGTTCACGGCTCCGGTCGGCAGCTTTCAACCCAATCCGTTCGGGCTGTACGACATGCATGGCAACGTCTGGCAGTGGTGCTCGGATTGGTACGCGGAAGATTACTATGCGAAATCGCCGGTCGACGATCCGCAAGGCCCGCCGCCCGCCCGGCAGCACGTCCGCCGCGGCGGGGCGTGGCACAGTTGGGCGATGTACGTCCGCTCGGCCTTCCGCAACTACAACACGCCGCAGAGCCGGTATTTCAACCTCGGCTTCCGCGTGGTAGGAGAGGGACTGGGGGCTAGGGGCTAGGGGCTCGGGAAGCATCGGGCCGGCTGCGCCGGCGGGTTGACCGTCGCTCGCCGCGCCATCTATCGCCACTTTCCGGCTGTTCAACCCCTCGTTACGCGATTAGACTGGCGTTTTGGTTGTCTTCACGATTGGCGGATCAAGACTCCCATCGCAAAGTCGAGTTGCACGATGTCTGAAAACCTCCCCACGTCTCCTGCCCCGACTGACGGCGATCCTTCGCAAAGCGTGCCCGCGAACCCGAAGGCGCGTTGGCCGACTTCGCGAATCGTGCTGCTTTCGATCTTGGGCATTTTCATCCTGTTGTTGGCGTTCGATGTGTTCCACGGACGCATGCCGCAAAGCCACGCGTACGACCTGCTCAATGCCAAACTGCCAGGTGAAAAAACAGGCGCGGAGATCAGCAAGGACATCAAGCCGATCACCACCGACGATGTCCATAAACTGCTGGGGTACTCGCCCGATGCGACCGAATCGAATCCGGAGCGCATTATCGCCTTGATGACGGAAACCGAAGATCCTCATGCTGGCCGACGCGGCGGTGCCCCAGACTTGGTCGAGACGTATCGGTTCTGCGGCGCGCTGCGTGCCTATGTCGTCCGTGTCGCTTATAAGTCCTATCCCAATCGCGCCATTCAGTTCGTAGATTTGATTCGGGGCACGGAGTCGTTGTTCGGTCCGAAGAGTTGAGCTTGTCGACACGTGCAGTTCGTAGGATTGAATCGGGCTCTCGACCCGCTACGAGAATCGCCTGATGAATTCGGCCGGGGTCGGCGGCAGGCTTTCGCCGGCGAGGGGCACCTCATCATTCTCAATCATCCCATATTAACATTCACGCCGTTTGATATGGAATCGGGCAAGTGCAAATGGCATAATCACTTACAGGGATATTGGCCGCTGCCAAACGCGACGGACGACAATGGCGTCGGAAAGTGCGCCATTTTTTTGCCGAATCGACGAAACCTCACGGCCATGCCGGGGTTGTATGGTGTGAGAGATCAGCCAATGGCTGCACCCCGAGAGCCCGTGCTGCCTTCAGCTAGGGGTCGCGGAGACCAGGGAGTTTGGCGCAGTTTTCAACCAATCCAAGACGGAGTGAAGCGACGATGGGCAAGTCGGATCGCTTACAGCCGAAGGGTTTCACTTTGGTGGAACTCCTGGTGGTTATTGCCATCATCGGCATTCTGGTCGGCTTATTGATGCCGGCGATCCAGGCCGCTCGGAATGCGGCCCGGCGCACTCAATGTGCCTCCAACCTGAAGCAAATCGGGCTGGCGTTCCTAATGTATTTGGACCGCAAATCGACCGGATCGGGCGGGAGGTTTCCGGTTTGCCAGGAGTTTAAGCTGGTTCCGATGCCTCCGCCGTTGCCGCAAAACCTACAGACGATCGACCAAACGCTTTTCAACTACGTTGGGAAGGACCAGCAAGTGTTCCGCTGTCCTGGCGACAATGTTTTCTCGCAAGACATTAACGGCACGACCATTACGTCTAACGATATCGGCAAGACATATTTCGATAAGGTGCCGGGGGGAATGGGAACGCAGTGCAGCTATGACTACCCGTATGGCAATTTCACGCACACGCTTCCGCTGCCCGTCGGCGCGCCGGCCGGAACTGTAGTCCAGATAATTGGCAAGACCCGCCCGGAAGCTCTTAAAAGCCGTAGCGGAAAGGACCTCGCCAGCACGACGGTCCAGATCATGTACGATTACGAAGCGTTTCACGGCCCGATGGGAGAACCCTCCGGGTCACAAAACTACCTTTATCTCGACGGACATGTGGATGACCAATGATCCCAGCTAAACGAGTCATGGCCGGTCGGCCTATGCCGACCAAAGCGGTGGCGATCAACGCGCCCGGAAGCCGACGGCCTGCCGCGTCGCGCAATTCCAACGGATCAAAGAAACGCTCGAAGTGGAAATGGGCAGTGCTGGCCGCGATCCTGCTCTTCTTATGTGTTGGCGCGTATGCCATGTTTCGCGGCCCGTCGCGCGATGCTCTGCTGGCGAAGGCGCGCGACCAGAACTCGACCGAAGATGCCCGGAAGGCAGCTTGGGACGCCCTTCGCCAGATTCCGAATCCCGACTTCGAGGCGCGCATGAGGGAGAGAAACAAGCAGGAGGACGAGCGGGACAGGAAACTCCTTGCCATGTCGGAGGCAGACCGCAATAAGGAAATCGACAAGGAACTCGATCGGATGGTTGAACGGCAGAAGCAATGGGCGGATAGGGCCGCGAATCAAGGCGGGAACGGGCCGCCCGGCGGAAATGGCAATGGCAACGGCGGCCAACGGGGCGGCGGCGGCAGGGGCGGTTTCGATCCCAATCAGGCAAACGCGCGGCGCGATCGCTATTTGTCTTCAACGCCTGCCGATTCGAGAGCCGAGCGAACGATCATGCGGCAGCTTGTCAAGGCCCGAGCGGACCAGCGCGGTATAACCATGCCGGGCGGCGGGGGTGGCGGCGGCGGACGCGGCGGCGGGGGCGGGCGAGGAGGTTGAGCGCGGCACCAGGTTCTACGTGCATCGTGCCGCTCGCTTGACGTTGCCATTGTTGAATTTATTCGGGCGGCCGAATCTTGATCGCTCGGTCGCAGAGTCGTGGCCGAATTCGCCAGAATTCGGACTTGCGCGCCGCGGAAGGTCTGGAATTCTGGCGAACTCCTCTACAAGGCGCGATATAGCACTGGAATCTATGAGCGCGCAATCCGCGACGTTGACGGCAAATCGCACAACCAGACGCCGCCTCGCGATTTGGACGGCCGGGTCGCTGGTCGCCCTGGGCGCAGTCGGAGCCGGCGTGGCCTATGCGCTGGGTTGCTTCGACGCCAATCCGCGACTGGCGGAAGTCCGCCAGTTGCAAGCCAAGCTCGCCGATCATACACCGCAGTCAGGTCAGGATAATAAAGAAAAGCTCGCCGTGCTGGGCGACCTATTCAAAAAGGTGAGCAATCTCCCTCCCGATCTCCGCAAGGCCGCTGGGGCAGGGTTTCAGCAAGTGATCATCCAGCACGTAACGGATGTTCTCGCGATGCCGCCCGACATGCAAACGGCGCAGTTGGACAAAGACATCGATTTCGCACTGGCGATACAGCAGGAAATTGCCAAGCGCCGTGCCGATGCTCAAGCCGGCCAGAACACGAGCGGCGCGGGGCCCACCGGAAACGGTTCGGCCGCCGACCGCGCAGCGCGCCGCAATCAAATGCTGTCGTCGGTTCCGGCCGACGTCCGCGCGCAGTGGACGACTTACACACAATTGATGCAAGCCCGCGCATCTCAGCGCGGAGTTTCACTCCCCGGTTTCGGGCGCTGACGCTGGCGATTGGCCTCAGCGGGGCATTCTGCGCCGATGGCGTGCTGGGGCGATCGCGGCTAGAATGGGTCGCTCCGCTCATTTAAAATTTGGAATCTCAGATTTGAGATTCCATCGTCATGCCCGATTTCATCTTCGCGACCTGTCAGATCGGGGCGGAGCCGGCGCTCAAGGCTGAGGTGGCCCGCGATTGGCCGGCGCTACGGTTCGCCTACTCGCGCCCCGGCTTTTTGACTTTCAAGAGCCTATCCGAAAGCAGCCGGGGACTGTCCCCTTTTGTGAAGTCTTCGGAACAAAAGGGGACTGTCCCCCTCTCCGCAAGCGGTTCTCGGATCGGCTCTAAGTCGCCGGAGGCGTTGCTCGCGGCGAACTTGCGCGACCATGCCGAGACTCCCCTTGCTGCCGGGGTGTTCGCTCGCGCGAGCGGGTTCTCGCTCGGCAAGGCCGGCAGCGGCACAATCGAGGAGCGGGCGGCAAGCGTGTGGCAATTGGCCGGCCAGAGGCCGTTTCGGCGGTTGCACGTTTGGCGGCGCGATCTTGTCGGCCCGGACCATCGGGGAAAAATCCACGAGCCGTTCCCGAGCATCGCTGACGTGGAAGCCGCGATTCGACAAGCGGGTCTGACCGGCGAAGCGTCGCTCGAAGCCTTTGCGCCTGGCGAACCGACTCGCCCTGGCGATCTCGTCCTCGACTGCGTGGTGGTCGAGCCGGACGAGTGGTGGATCGGCTTTCACGTGGCGCGAAACGTGGCAAGCTGCTGGCAGGGAGGATTGTTCTCGGCGGAATTGCCGCCGGACGCCGTCTCGCGGGCCTGGCTGAAAATGGAGGAGGCGCTGGTCTGGTCCGGGCTGCCGATCGCGGCGGGCGATCTGTGCGCCGAGATCGGCAGCGCTCCCGGGGGCGCAAGCCAGGCGCTCCTCGGCCACGGAGCCCACGTGATCGGCATCGATCCGGCCGACATGGATCCGCGGGTGCTCGCCCACCCGGCTTTCGCGCATTGGAAAATGCGCGGGGCGGACGTGCGGCGGCGCGAATTTCGCAAGGTCCGCTGGCTGATGGCCGACATCAACGTCGCCCCGACTTTCACGCTCGACACCGTCGAAGCGATCGTGACCCACGCCGACGTGGACGTGCAGGGGATGCTGCTGACGCTCAAGCTGCTCGATTGGTCGCTCGCCGCGGACATCCCGGCGTATCGCGAGCGGATTCGCTCGTGGGGTTTCGGCCGCGTCGCCGCGCGGCAGTTGCACCATAATCGCCAGGAGATCTGCGTTTCCGCCCAGAAGGGCCGCTCAAGGAGAAAATAAATCCCAGAGCGACGAGGAATGGCTGCGCGCGAATTCTTCGATGACCAGGTCGTGCAACTGCGCCTGAAGATCGTCCGTGGGCGGCGAGATTGCCGAACGCGTCGATTTTGTGGCGTTGAACGTGCCAGCCGGCGATAGCACCGCGACAGAGTTTGCGTGAGACGGCAATTGCACCTGATCCTGAACGCCGCCAGTGAGTGGTGTTCCGCTTGCCGACTCTGAATTTCCCGCAACGAGAGCTGGGGTCAGGGATCGGGCATCAGGCAGCAAGGAAGGTAAAGAAAGCGGAAGCGGCAATGAATGGCTGGTCGCCGCAGTGTTGACCATTGACGCGGCGCTCGTCGCGGCGGCGGAAAGAGCAACTGTGCCGTGAGACGCTGACCCAGCACCGTTCGCGGTCGTGGCCGGAGCGCTCGCCGTAGCGAAGCTTGGCGAATTCCCATTTGCCGGTGCCTGACCTGCGACCGCCGGCTCCTGAGTTGCCCCTTGGGCCATAGCTCCCTGATTCGGCGGTGTCGGGTCGGTCGCCGGTAGGGATTGCAGCAGATTGGCCCGCACGACCGCGCCATCGAGGCCAGTGATCGTGCCATCGCCATTGAGATCGGCGAGCGGGGAATACGATGTGCTGGCGGTCGTTTGCAACAGGAGGCCGCGCACGACATTGCCGTCGGCGCCGGTCACGGCGCCGTTCTGGTCCACGTCGCCAGGAAGCAGATTGAAGCGGAAGTTGAAATCTCCCCCCGCCGCGCCGTCGCCCGAAGGAAACTGACTTCCCGGCGAAGCGCCGGTTTCGTTGGTCCACTCGCCGTCGAGCGCCGTGCCGACCGAGTTGGTCACCGCGGCCGACGGGATGCTCAGCAGGTACTTGTCCAGCGGCAGGGGCGAGGCGAAAGTCCATTGCGCGGTGTGGGTCGAACTGTCGTAGCTGAATGTGGCCGCGGAGAGCGCCGGCGCCGCCGGCAAGTCGGGCGAGCCCGCGAGCGCCAATCCGGACTGCGCGGCGTTGATGGTTACGTCTTGGCTGAACACGACGGACAGCGTCGTAATATTCGACCAAGGCAAAGGGGCCAACTGATTCGACCCGCCGAGCAGGCGATAGCCGAGTTGCGCCGTCCCCAGCCCGCTCGCGTTCAAATAATTGAGAAAGCCCGAGTTCCAATCGGCGCCGCTGACATAAACGCCCAGCACGTCGGGCGGAGCCACGTCGATCACTGTGCTGAGGAAATACTCGCCGCTCGTGGAGTTGCTCCCAAGCACCCGAATTCGGTAAGCGCCCGTCGTCGCCGCGACTTGGCTCAACGATGGGTTGCCGGTTCCTTGACCGGAAGCGATCAGCGCGTCGGACGGGCTATAAAGCTGTATTTGCGGGGCGAGGTTGTTGACGAATTGGTTGTTGGCGCTTCCCGGCGTGAAGGTCTGCAACAAAAGTTCATTGCCGGCCGTCAGATTGACCGAATACCAATTCTCCGTCGGCGTGGCGGGGGCCGCGAGAATGTCGCCCAGCACCCCCTTCGTGCCGCTGATGTTCTGAGCGGTCGCGAAGCTGCCGTTGACCTCGGTGTCGAAGTCGGCGTCGCGATTGACAACCAGGCTATAGGGCGCGCCGGTCGTGCCGGTCACGACGGCGTAGTAGGTGCCAGCCGCCGGCGCGACGAAGTTATCGATCGCCGAATTGACGTTGCTTCCGCTGCCCGGCGAGATGCCGGTGGCCAGCGTATTGCCCTGAGAATCCTGGAGTGAGACGCTGACATTGGCGGCTTTTTGCGCGGTGACGGCGAGCGTCGTGGTCTGCCCGGCGGCGAGCGAGTAGGCGTAGTAATCGGTTACATTCGAGGCCAGGCCGACTCCAATTTCCAGGCTCTTGCCCGTGGCCACAAACGGGCTCGAGGAGGAGTTATACGAGACCAACAAACGATTGCTCCCTTGCGTGCCGGCATCCTTGATTCCGACTGTGGCGCTCGCCGCATCGGAATTTGCATCGCCGCTGGTCAGGTTCTTGTAGTTGAAGATCATCGTGCCGTTGGCGTTCAGGATCGCCTCGAGGGTCACCTGGCCGGTGTAATTGCCGGCGTAGAAGCTGGCGTTGTTCCACTGAACGATCAACCGTTGGCTGCTGCCTGAACCTTGGACCTGCCAATAAACGGCCGATTGCGGAATACTGTTGAAAAAAATCAGGTCGTCCCACAGTGGGGCGATGGCTGCCTGGCTCGGGACGGTGGTCAGGTCCGTGTTGAGATAGTTGCTGGTGCCGCCGCCGAAAGTGAGCAACCCATTGCTGCTCACGTAGATCGAACTGTAGGTGGTGTTATAGAGCTTGAACTGAAATCCATTGAGGTTTCTGAGATGCACGAAGGCGTCGTCCGTGCCCGCCAGGATCGCCGTGCCAGTGCCGCTGATGTCCACGAACTGGGGCGCGATCGAGATACCGCTGTACCCAAAACCGTCGGGACCGATCGAACCAGCGAGCGTTCCCAGGGCGGCGCCGCGCTGCGCCGTCCCATTCAATGCGACAAAGCTCGGATCGAGATTCTGGGCGGTTGCGAGCGAGTGGTTGCTTGCCCCGCCGACCGTCGCGGTCGAGAGCGCGGCGTTGAGATAAACCTGAATCGAATAGCTTCCCGTCGTGCCGCTCAATCCGTTGACGGTGAAGGTGTACGTGCTGGTCGCGCCGATGGCGACTGTTTGCAAGACGGCCGGTCCGCCCGCGGAAGCCGAGGTCGCCGACGTCGCGACGCCCGTTCCGCTCAGATTGAGCTGCGCCTGCAAGCCGCTGGACGGTGTGACGAGGATCGTCAGCGCCTGCCCGGCGGCAATCGGAAGCGTGTACGTATCCGTAGTGCCGGAAGCGATCGAGCCGGACGTGCTATTCTGATAAATAAGCGACCCGGCGGGGGTGACCGAAGCCAGCGGCGTGGGGAACGGGACGGGGCCCTTGTTCAAGAGCAGGCTGCCCGAATAAGCCGCTCCCGGATTCCCGAACGCGTCGGTCACGGCGCCGGCCGCCATGTTGATCGTCAAAGTTCCGGCGCTATTGATCCCACTCAAGCCATACGTGACGGTTTGCGAATCGACGAGCGTGAAGCCGCTGACCGATCCTTGGCTGAGCGACAGATTGCTCGCGCTGATGCTGGATGACGCGTAGGCCTCGTTGAAATGCAGCGTCAACGCCGGGAGCGGCAGCGTGAGGGTCGAACCATTGGCCGGCGTCGTCGAGGTGACGGCGATCCGCACGACGTCGTAGCGAAACGAAGCGCTGAAGGCCGCCACGGGGGAGCCGTCCGTTTGCCGGGTGATTGCGCCGGCGGCGATCGACATCGTTTGCAGTCCCTGCGTCGTGACGGGGCTGCTATTGTAATGAAATGTGATCGTCGTGGAGTTGGTCAGCGTGAACGAATCCGCGGCAATTCCGTTAACGGCCAGGTCGCTGGCCTGAACGCTGTTGGGATCGTAAGCGTTGGCAAGCGCGATGGTGAAATCGGTCGGCGCGGTGCTGACCGTCGAGCCGTTGGCGGGCGTGCTGGACGCGACGGCAAACGCGCCGACCAGGTCGCTCACGATCGACGGGGCGATGGGCGTGCCGCGGCCAGTGACCAGATCGTAGCCGGCGCCCGCGGCAAAACCGTTGTTGCCGAGGATGACGTCGTTGAAATCGGCAGCCGATATCGAATACAGCTTCGGCAGAGTTTGCGTTTTTCCGTCGAGCGCCGTCATGTTTGCCGAGACACGGGCCTGGTCGGCGATGGCAATCAGCGCCGCCCACGACGGCGAGGAGAAGCTGGTGCCGCCGACTTGAAGCCAGGGGGATGAAGTGCCGAAATCCCAGGAGTCGAAAAGCGGCACGCCGCTGTTCGGATCGGCGTCGAACGAGACGTCGGGAGCTGTGCGCATGGTGCTGCTGAATTGCGTCACGACGCCATTTTGATACGCCGGCTGCGATTCGACCGTGCTCACCCCGCCGCCGCTGCCGCTCCAGCCGCTTTCGCCGATTCCGCCGTCGCCCGATTGGGGAACGCGATTTCCGTTGGCGTCGACCGAAAGCGTTGTTCCGCCGACTGCCACGACATTTGGCGAGTACGCCGGGTAACCCGCCGGCGCGCCGTTGTCGCCCGTTGAGGCCAGAAAGGTCACTCCCGTGTGGCCGGAGGGCGTGGTGAAGATGCTGTCGTCGGCGGTCTCACTGGAGGTCTCACCGCCGCCGAAGCTCATCGAGACGACGGCCACGCCGGGCACGCTGCGGGCATAGTTGACCGCATGCAAAAACAAGTCCGAGTCGGATGTGCTATTGGCCTCGACCAGCAGGATATTGGCCCCCGGCGCCAGAGCATGCGACCATTCGACATCCAGGGCGGTTTCGATTTCCCAAGTGTTGTTTCCCGGACTCGAGGGATCGGGCGTTGGATAGTTCGTGCTGCCGTCCTGGGCGACTTTGCTGAAGCTGGGCGGATCGGGCAGATTGTATCCGTGGGCCGTCCAGTAGGCGTCAAAATTGTGCAGATCGCTGGCGATCGTCGGATCATCGTAGGCGTCGATGATCGCGATCGTTTGGCCGGCGCCGTCGCCGATCAGATCGAAGCCATAAGCGTGGCGAATCTGCGCGGGGGTGAGGCCGGTCGGGGCGGACGTGGAAAACGGCGTCGCGCTGCCGTCATGGCGATGGACGACGTAGGTCGGGTGCACGAGCGGCGCGCCGGGCGCGCTTAAGACGCGGCGCGATTCAAGCTGCTCAAAGGCGGAACGGCGTCGCCGCGGCGGCGCGGCCTTGCGCGGCCGGCGGCCGCGCAGGTTTTGCTTGAGCAAATCACACGGTGGATGGTGTCCAGGGTCGGGCGACGCCATTACGAATGAAGAGCTTGTGAAGAGTGCGAAGTCCGGCACCGGCAAAGCGGGCGAATGCTGCGCCAGCACAACCCGTTCGCGGATTGCATCCCAAGTCAACCGAAGCGAAGTCTTCAGCTCGCGCGACGCCCCTGAAATGCCGCCAAGCCGCGACGAGAAGGCCGAAAAACCGCTGAATTGAACCTAACCAAAAGCGGCGCGGGCGTCAATTGCGATGATCGCTCGGCGGCTCACTCTTGTGCAACCAGCTCGTCCAGCTTTTTCCGGAGGACCTCAAAATCGCTGTCCTTGATCCGGTCGTAGTCGGTGCCCATCAGCTCTTTGAGCTTCGGGAAGCCGCCCACGCGGAGGAATTCGCGGACCTGGTTTTGCGTGAACGAGCTGGACTTGGTGGCCAGCAGGGTGTCGGCCATCTTTGCGTAAGCGGCGTCATTTCCGGCGAGGCAGGCTTTGAGCATCGGGTCGCCTCCCATCCCCTTCCACGACAGCAGACTTGTCAGGGCGTTGTACGTGTCGAACTTGATTTCGGCCTGTGAAGTGATCGGCTTTGTCTTCAAATCAGCCGCCATTTTCTTGTCGGCAGCGTTGGAGTCGACGATATAGGGATCGATGCCGTTAAGCTGCTTCAAAAGCGTGTTGAAGTGAATCACCGCGGCCGTCGCAGTATCATCCGGTCCCTTGACACTTTGGAGAATGTCGATCTTCTCTTGGATCGAGAGGGGCGGATTGTTGGCCATCACGCGCAGCTTGAGCAGGGCGGCGTCGCCGCCCAGCTTGTCGTATTCCTTGATGTTGTCTACGGCCGCCTTGATGGCTTTGTCGAGTTCGACCTTGTTGGTGGCGGCCATGATGTCGCTGAATCCGGAAGCGTAGATCTGCGAAATCTGATAGGGCGTCAGCTCCGGGGCCGCGGCCTTGAGGAAATGGCCCGACTTGCGAACCAATTCGAAGCTCTCGTCGTCGACCTTTCCAGCCATTTCTGGCGCTTCCAAGACGCATTTCTCATAGTCGGCCTTCATGTCGGCGGCGATCTTGTCGGGATCGAGCTTGGCCAAGGCCTGCTGTTGCTTGGGCGAGAACTTTTTCTGGGCCATTGGCAATTGCATCAAGAAGCTCTGGCTGTCTTCGATTTGAGGATTCTCGGGATCGTACGGCGCCGTGGCCGTCATCGAGGCGCAGCCGCGGCGGAAGGCCTCGGGCGTCGGCAAGGATTGGCCGGCGTCGATCGGGCAAAGCCGCGTCTGACCCTTCTGGGTCGAAGGCGGATCGCGCAACAGCAGATTCTCAGTGTGGCGGTCGCCGTTGAGCGTGAGAAAATCCATGATCGCCATGTTTTCGGCATCTTCTTCGTTGATCGACTCGATTCGCTCCTTCACTTCCTCAGTCGTGAGATAGGTTTGCTTCTTCTCGCCCGGCTTCTTCGGGGGACTAAAGAACTGCTTGGCGTCCGGCGGGTCGCCCACCTTCACCGCCTCTTGCAACGAGCCGACGCGGACTTTGTCTTTCGACTTGGTTCCCTGAGCGAAGCTATCGTCCTCCAGGCGCGCCACGGATGTCTTCGGCACTCCGAAATCGAGGCCTAATTCCTGCGAGAGCCGATCGCTCGCGGAGCTGAGCAGCGCCTCGCGGGGCGCGCCGCCTCCGGGGGGCCAGGCGTCTGAAAATTGGCTCTCGCCGTTCACCGGCTTGAGGATAAACTTCGGCTTGCCGTCGGGTCCGTTGATGAAGAACGAATCGGAATTCCCCTTGGACGACGGCGGCTTGCAGCTTCCCGGCATGCTGAGCAACACCTGGGCGACTTCGTCGGGAGGCGGATTCTGTCCCTTGGGCAGTAACAGTCCATCGACGACCCCTTGCATCTTGGTGGTCAATTCGATAATCGTGCGGTCGATTCGCGTCTTATTCTCGGAACCGAGGTAGGGGAATTTGAGAAACTTTTCGAGTTCCTTCACGATGCCAATGCTCGCTTCCTGGGCCGGCATGGCTTTGGCTTGCTCGCAGAGCTTTTGGATTTCCTTGTTCTCGGCCTCGACGAGCCGCTGCACGGATTGGGCCGCTTTGATCGCGGCGTCGGCTTGCTTCACGCGCTCTTTGCCGTCGGAGGTCTTGGGATCCTTGTGGCTATCGCGATAAGCCGTCGCGACGGTGATCAAATCGAGCGTCGACTTCGTGAAATCGGTGTACGGTCCCGTGCCGCCGCGCAGGGCTTTCTGCGCGGCTTCGACGGCGCGCATGGCATCGACGACCCCCTGGAATTCAGATTTGTTCGCCTTCGTTTCCTGGGCGATCCGATCGACCTTGTCGGTGGAGAACTGCGCTTCGATGCCATTGAGGAAATCCTCGGTCCTCAGCCGGTCGCTCGCCTGGGAAAACGCCCCGGCCTTCTGCGTCTGCTGCGTTTTGCGCGCCCCGACTTGCAGCTCGAATTTCTCCGCCGCGATCTTCTTCCGCACGCGCGCCAAGAGGGCCAATTCCTTTTTCTTGCCGGGCGGGTCGAGGTTCGAGTCGCCACGGATTTGCAGCGTCACGGTGTCGGTGCGCTTGGAAATAACGTCGTAGCCGGCGCCGCGTTTGTCGGGCGTGAGCTTCTTCACGTCGCCGAGCACTTGGTCCCAGCCGGGCTCGGTCAAATACGGGGGCTTCGGCGGGGGACCCTTCGGCTTTTTCTCCGAGTTCTTCCGCTCCGCGTATTTCTTATTCTCGTCCTTGAGCCTCTTGGCCATCCGGGGATCGAGTTTGAAATACTTCTCGTTCCAGTCCTCGATCTTCTTCGTTTCGACTTTTGGGACTTCGGGCTGTTTTTTTTCGACGGTGGACATGCGATGCTCCTGGCTTTCGGTAGGGCACGCTGTGCGTGCTTGGCGGTATCGGCACGCACAGCGTGCCCTACGGCTACTCGGCGAAGCGTTATTTCTTGACGCTGATCAGCACTTGCTTAAGCGCCTCGGTCAGCGGGGCGCGGAACGGCACGCCGATGGCAAACGGATTGTGCTCGCAGCCGTCGATCGTCTGAGCGTTATTGTTCAAGAACGCGAGCGCCGCCTTGATGGCAATTTCCGATTTGTTGCGATATTGCTCGGTATCGCCCGAGTTGCCGGCCTCGGCGGCCTTCGCCAGGTTGGTGAGCGCGTCGTCGAGCGTGTCGGGAAAATCGGCCCGCATCTTTTCAATGACGGATGCGATCGCCTGAGCCAATTCGTCACCGGTCGCCTCGAGCGCGGAGATCAGCTTATCGGTGGCGTCGAGCGCCGCGGCGCTGGCCTGTTCCCAAGTTCTGAGCGCCTCGGCATATTTCTTCGCGTCTTGAGCCAGGTCCTTGGGAGCGGTTTGCGGAGTCGGCTTTGCCGTTTGGGAAACTCCCGGCGGCGGGGGCGGAGGAGGCGCTTTAGGCGCCGTGGACGTTGCCACGGGCGAAGCGCCCGTGTCCCCTTCTTCCTGAAGGTCCGGGTCGGTGCCCACGCGGCATTCGGGATTGATGGTCATTCCCGCATCGCGTTTGGCGATCAACTTGATCGCGTTGGGGAGCGTGGCGGGCGGCTCCTTGGCGACTTCGAAGATGTACTTGCCGTCCTCGACGAAGCAGGCGCCTTTTATGACCGTCGATCCGCCGCTTTCCTTCTTGGCTTCGGCGATGTCCTTGGGCGGCACCTTCTGCTTGGAAACGATCAGCGCGCCGTCGCTGGCTCCTTTGAGCACGACGGCGAAGTACATCCGCTTGCCCTTGGCCTGCTTCAGCCCGGTGGCCAATTCTTGGTCGATCTCTTGCACTTTTCCCATGACTCACATCCCTCCGGTGAACGACTACGCCAAACAATCGCCGCGCAGCAAACATCTTGTGCGACGCGCGGCGCTAATGTCAAGCGGCTGACAATTGAATTCCACCTGGTCCCGCTCGCACCTCTTTCGCTCGTTGCCAAAGCGCGGCGCAAGCGACATAATTCGGGATTAACTTCGATCTTGATTACGAGTCTCCGCCTCGGCAATGGGGACAGTCCCCTTTTGCTCCGAAGACTTCACAAAAGGGGACAGTCCCCGAGGGTTCTCGCAATGCCCGATGCATCGCCAAAAGTCATTTCCCATGCGATCACGTTCGACGACGTCCTGCTCGAGCCGCGCTACTCCGCGGTCGTGCCGGCGGAAGTGAATGTTTCCAGCCTGCTCACGGCGCGTATCCGGCTCAACATCCCCATTCTCAGTTCGCCGATGGATACGGTCACGGAGAGCGAGATGGCGATTGCGCTAGCGCAAGAAGGAGGGCTCGGCGTCATTCACAAGAACATGACGATCGACCGCCAAACCGAGGAGGTCGATAAGGTGAAGCGAAGCGCCAACGGGATCATCTTCGACCCCGTCACTCTGCCGCCAGACGCCACCGTCGGCCGCGCCCGCGAAGTGATGCAGCAATACAACGTCTCCGGCGTGCCAATCACTATTGCAAAACGGCGGCTGGCCGGCATCATCACGCGCCGCGATCTGCGGTTCCTCGAAGCGAGCGACATGAAAGTCTCCGAAGTGATGACTCGCGACAAGCTGGTCACCGCCACGGGGACTGTAACGCTTGAGGAAGCTGAAAAGATTTTGATGGCAAATAAGGTCGAGAAACTTCTACTGGTTGACGAAGATTACACACTGACGGGCCTTATAACGATCAAAGATATCGACATGTTGAAGCGGTTTCCCAAT